>JACRLO010000025.1 GCA_016235245.1 Nitrospirota bacterium
CGAGGTGGTCCTGATCAGGCAGTTCAGACCGCCCATAAACGGGTTCGTGATTGAACTTCCAGCCGGACTTGTTGATTCAGGAGAAGGATTTGAACAGGCCGTACGCAGGGAACTGATCGAGGAGACCGGGTATGAGGCTGGAGATGTGCAGTTCCTCGCGGAAGGACCTATGTCCTCAGGCTCCTCCTCAGAGATCCTCTCGGTCTACCTTGCCACGGGGCTGCGTCATGTCGGCATCGGCCAGCGCGATGAGACCGAGGATATCGAAGTGATCCCGGTTCCATATAAGGACGTCGTTGCCAGGCTTCAGGAAATGCGGCAGACCGGAGACCACATTGACCTGAAGGTTTACGGTATGATCGAGATGGCAAAAAACTTTTTACATACGAAAAAGGATAATGAACCATGAAAAAAATAGATCTGAAGGCGATGGCAGAGAAACAGAATAATGAATATGTCTTTGGTTCTGCAGATACAGGGTCCCATGCCTGTTACCTGATCTACGGCAGACTCTTGCCCGGAGAGAAGGGGCGTCAAATAACGCCAGGCGTCGGTCATGAGGAGATGCTGCTTGCCGCATGTGGCAATTTCAGCGTTACCGGTGCATTTGAAGGGATAATCGAAGAAGGTTCAGCAATTCATCTTTCCGGGGAACAGACCTGCTATCTGGAAAACAAAGGAGCTTCCGAGGCCGTATACGTTATCGCCGGAGGCCATTCAGAACAGAGCCATCACCACTAACTTTTTATCTCAAGCCGCCTGACAAAACTGAGCGCAGAGAGGCTCTCGATCACCTGCCTGATAGGTGAGCTATGCTTCCCTGCAACGGTAAAGACGTATGTTCGTTCTATTTCAGGAAACTGAATCTCATAATCCATTTTGGTGATCGTAAATCCTTTTTCCTCAAAGACCTCACGGATGGTTTTTTCGTCTCCTGATCTGTCAGTGATAAGTGTCACGAATTTGTACACGGTCCTCGGCATTCTTGTTTCCAGAAGCCGCAGAAACCAGAGAGACACAAAAGTTATCACAAAGCCGGCAATACCGGCAAAATACTGCCCCGCACCGATTGCAAGACCAATAGCAGAGACGATCCAGACACATGCAGCCGTAGTCAGCCCCTGCACCGAGGCACCGGTCTTGAGGATAACGCCTGCGCCTAAAAAACCGACACCGGTCATGGCGCCTGCAGCGATCCGCGTAGGATCAATCCTCGTCAGGCCGGACTGGGTGCTGTCCGCATAATACCCTTCTGAGATGATCATGAGGAGCACACAGGAGACGCAGACAAGGAGCTGCGTCCTGAAGCCTGCCGGCCTGCCATGGGTCTGGCGTTCGAACCCTATGATACCGCCCAGAAGCGTTCCTAAAAGAAGTTTAAGAATTATTTCAGCAGGGGCCATTGGTTAGGCCTTCACAATGATCTTATAAAACTTCTTCTTGCCGACCTTCACAATATGTTCGCCGACCTGAAGCCTCAAATTCGCATCAGAGACTACGGCATCGTTTAATTTCACGCCACCCTGCTTTATCAGCCGGACTGCCTCGCCAGTACCTTGTACAAGTCCTGCGTCTTTCATGATCTGTGGAAGCCATGTGGCGTTTTCTGCACTGCCTGCAGAGACGTTCAGCACCGGAAAAGTTGACTCAAGATCACTGAGATTTTTTTCCTCGAATATTGCATGGTATTTGTCTCTTGCCTTTTCAGCCTCTTCCTGTCCGTTGTATCTCGATACCAGCTCCAAAGCAAGATCCTTCTTTGCCTCACGGGGATCTTTCGAGCCGTTCTTCAGGCCTTCTTTCAAGGCATTGAACTCGTCCACCGAGATGCGGCTCAGGAGCTCAAAGTATCTCTCTATCAGGGTATCCGGGACGCTCATCACCTTTTTGAACATGCCGGCAAGCTCACCGTTTACGTATTCAAAGGCAGGCTCATTGATGCCGATGTAGTTGCCGAGGCTCTTGGACATCTTGTTTACACCGTCAAGCCCCTCAAGAAGCGGCATCGTAATAACAACCTGCTCTTCCATTGAACTCTTCCGCTGCAAGGTCCTGCCCATCAGAAGGTTGAACTTCTGGTCTGTGCCGCCAAGCTCAATATCTGACTTGAGCGCAACAGAGTCATACGCCTGAAAAAGAGGATAGTAGAATTCCAATATGCTTATATCCTGTTCATTTTTGAATCTCTTCTTAAAATCATCCCTTTCGAGCATTCTTGCAACAGTCTGCATTGATCCAAGTTTTACAATCTCCATGCTTCCCAAACTTTCAAGCCATTCGCTATTAAAACGTATCCGTGTCTTTACGGGATCGAGTAATTTAAACACCTGAGTCTTATAGGTTTCGGCGTTTTTAAGCACCTCTTCCTTTGTGAGGGGTTTGCGCGTCTCGTTTTTGCCGGTGGGGTCGCCGATCATGCCGGTGAAGTCGCCGATCAGGAAGGTCACTTCATGGCCAAGGTCCTGAAACTGGCGCATCTTCTCAAGAAGCACGGTGTGACCGATATGGATGTCAGGCGCTGTCGGGTCAAAACCGGCCTTTACCTGAAGGGGTCTGTCCTCTTTATATGACCGCTCGAGTTTCTTCAGGAGGTCTGGTTCGCTGATGATCTCGACCGTACCGCGTCTTATTGTTTCAAGCTGTTTTTCGGGTGAAAGCATAGTCGTTATGATACCCGCTGAAGGGAAGCTCAGTCAATTTGGGAACAACATAGTATGCAAAACAAAAGGCAGCTTCGACTGTCAAGATTTGCGTCAATTAGTATATAATGACTTCCAAGATACCTATGTCCGCAATCGTCGTTATACCTGCCCGCTACGCATCGACCCGTTTCCCGGGTAAGCCTCTTGCACTCCTCAAAGGCATGCCCCTTATCCAGCATGTATATCAGAACTCTCTCAATGCCCGGCTGGCCGGCGAGGTGATCGTCGCAACCGACAGCGAGACGATCTTTGAAACCGTAATGTCCTTTGGCGGCAAAGCGGTCATAACCTCGCCTGATCATCAGTCGGGTACGGACAGAATCGCTGAGGTTGCAGCAGCAATGAATTGTGATATAATGGTCAATGTCCAGGGGGATGAACCCCTCATCAGGCCTGAGATGATCGATGCGGTCATCTCTGTTCTTGACGACAAAAGGGCATCTCTCGGCACACTGGCTATACCGATTCGAGACAGCAGAGAAATCTTCGACCCCAATGTGGTAAAAGTTGTATTTGATTCTGAAGGGTTTGCATGGTATTTCTCGCGTGCTCCGATCCCCTATCACCGGGACGAATGGAATGGCCCCCTGGCGCAGAGCAGGGAGCTAAGGACAAAGAGCGATCTGGTCGTGCATGACTGTTATAAACATATTGGGATTTACAGCTACCGGCGCGATGTGTTGCTTAAGCTCTCATCGCTGCCGCCAGCGCGGCTTGAAAACATCGAAAAACTCGAGCAGCTCAGGGCAATAGAAACCGGGTTCAGGATAAAGGTCAGGGAAACGTCATTTGAAACAATCGGGGTGGATACGCCCCAAGACTTAGAAAGGGTAGAACAATGTCTAAATTCATCTTCATAACCGGCGGGGTCTTATCATCATTAGGAAAGGGGATCGCGGCTGCATCCATCGGCGCATTGCTCGAAGCAGGCGGCCTCAGGGTAACGATCCAGAAGCTTGATCCGTATATCAATGTTGACCCAGGCACCTTAAGCCCGTTTCAGCACGGAGAGGTCTTTGTCTCCGATGATGGAGCTGAGGCTGACCTTGACCTCGGCCATTATGAGCGGTTCACCCATATCAGGACATCGCAGAAAAATAATTTCACCACAGGAAAGATCTATTACAATGTCATCTCCAAAGAGCGGCGCGGCGACTACCTCGGCGATACGGTCCAGGTAGTACCCCATATTACCGACGAGATCAAGCAGGCGATCAAGTCTGTCGGGGAAGGCAACGACGTTGTCATTGTCGAGATCGGCGGCACAGTCGGCGATATCGAGAGCCTGCCGTTTCTCGAGGCGATCAGGCAGATGAGATATGATGTGGGCAAGGAAAACTGCCTCTACGTGCATCTGACCCTTGTTCCCTATATCAAGACCTCCGGCGAGCTCAAGACTAAGCCGACCCAGCACAGCGTAAAGGAGCTGCGTGCTATCGGTATCCAGCCGGACATCCTGCTCTGCAGAACTGACCGGCTCATCCCGCCTGAGGCAAAAAAGAAGATAGCGATCCACTGCAACCTTGAAACAGACGCAGTCATCAATGCAATCGACGTAGACACCATATACGAAGTGCCCCTTGCGCTCAATGCGGAGGGTATCGAGCAGCTTATCGTCAAAAAGCTCAATCTGGCCCAAAAAGAGATGGATCTTTCTCAGTGGAAAGACATTGTGAGGAAGGTGAAGGAGCCGAAGCATGAGGTGACCATAGCTATCGTCGGGAAATATGTCGGACTCAAGGATTCATACAAAAGTCTTACCGAGGCCTTGATCCACGGCGGCATTGCCAATGACTGCAAGGTAGATCTCCTGTGGGTTGACTCCGAGGAGATCGAGGTTAATGGCCCAGGAAAGTATCTTGCAGATGTGGACGGCATCCTGGTGCCTGGCGGATTTGGGTACCGGGGCATAGAAGGCAAGATCGAATCTGTCCGCTATGCAAGGGAAAAGAAAATACCATTTTTCGGCATCTGCCTCGGCATGCAGTGCGCGGTCATCGAGTTTGCAAGAAACGTCTGCGAACTCAAGGCCAACAGTTCCGAATTCGACCTCAACACCCAGGCGCCGGTCATCTACCTTATGGAGAAATGGTTTGACTTCAGAAAAGGCAGGATCGAAGAGCGCACCGAGAGCTCCCATAAGGGCGGCACCATGAGGCTCGGCGCGTATCCCTGCGTCATCGAGCAAAACACCAGGGCCTCCGCCTCTTATCGACAAAAAGAGATCTCTGAACGCCACAGGCACCGTTATGAGTTCAACAACGCATACAAGGGAGTTCTCACCAGGATGGGTATGAAGATCAGCGGCACAAGCCCTGACGGCGAGCTGGTCGAGATCGTCGAGATAGAAGACCATCCCTGGTTCCTGGGCTGCCAGTTCCATCCCGAGTTCAAGTCCAGACCTACTGAACCTCATCCGCTCTTCAGTGCGTTCATTGAGGCATCGCTTCGGGGGAAGCGCTCTCTCTTCCCTGATACGAAAGCAGATATCAGGGAGCTGAGCCAGGGTTGAAAAGGTCTCTATCTGTAGGCTCTGCAGCCTTGCATCCCGGGGACCTTTTTCTCATAGCCGGCCCCTGTGTTATCGAAGACGTAGCCATAACGTTCGAAACAGCAGAGCGGCTGAAAACGATATGTTCGGAGCTGGGCATCGCCTTTATCTTTAAGAGCTCCTTTGACAAGGCAAACAGGACATCAGTTTCTTCCTTCCGGGGCCCTGGCATAGACAGAGGCCTCAGAATCCTTGCGGATATCAGGTCAACGCTTCAGGTCCCGGTGATTGCCGACATTCATGCCATAGAAGAGATTCATCCAGCTGCCGAGGTACTTGATGCACTCCAGATACCTGCATTCCTCTGCAGGCAGACAGACCTCGTCCTGGCAGCGGCACAGACCAACAAGCCGGTGAATATTAAAAAGGGGCAATTCCTTGCTCCCTGGGATGTTAAAAATATCATTGATAAGTTCATATCAAGCGGCAATCAAAACCTTTTTATCACAGAGCGCGGAGTGTCTTTCGGGTATAACAATCTTGTGGTCGATTTCAGGGCATTTCCGATCATGCGGTCATTCGGATATCCTGTGATCTTTGATGTAACTCACAGCCTGCAGTTGCCAGGCGGACAGGGCACGAGTTCAGGAGGGCAGAGGGAGTTTGCCGAGCCGATGGCAAAGGCTGCTGTTGCCGCAGGCGTTGACGGCCTCTTCATGGAGGTCCACCCGGACCCTGAAAAGGCGTTGTGCGATGGCCCGAACATGATCAGACTTGACGAAATGCAGGGGTTCCTGCGACGGGTCAAGGCTGTGCATGACCTCATTGCAGCGCAGGCCGGCACAACCGGGGGGGCGTTGGCATGAAAGACCTCTTTTCTCGTCTGCTCACTCTGGCATTGGCCGCTGCCATGCTTTTTCTCTTTGCAGAAGCAGGCTTCTGTGAGGAAAAACCCCTCTTATTTACCAATGATGATATAGACAAATACCGAAAATCTTCAGACAATAAGCCCCAGGAGCAGGGAAAAATTTCTCCATCAGCAAAAAAGGACGAGGGAACGAAAGCCAGGGGGAAGCAGGAGCAGGAATACTGGTGCAAGAGAGCTGCAGTTGCAAAGAGAAAGATTGAAAAGGCAGAACGGGAAGTCAAAGAACAGGAAGAAGAGATCTCGAGGGAACGGTCAAAAAGTGTTCATACCAGCAGGAAAATGAACACTCTGCAGAGCCGGCTTAAGAAAGCAAAAGACCATCTGTCTTCTGCTGAAGGAGATCTTACGGATATCGAAAACGAAGCCCACAGAAAGAGCATACCGCCGGGCTGGCTTAGATGCCAGTTCGATTAGAAAAATATGAATCCCATAAACAGCATTGATATTGCAAGAAAGGTCCTGCAGACAGAGGCAGATGCAGTACGCAGCCTTATTGACAGGATTGATCAGTCGTTTGAAAAAGCTGTCGGGATCATCCTTAGCAGCAAGGGGAGAGTCGTTGTTACCGGCATGGGCAAATCAGGACTGGTGGGCAAAAAGATAGCTGCCACGCTTGCTTCCACAGGCACACCCTCCTTCTTCATGCACCCGGCTGAAGCAAGCCACGGCGATCTCGGCATGGTAACTGCTGACGATGTTATCATTGCGATATCCAATAGCGGTGAAACGGATGAAATCCTCAGTATCATACCTTTTCTCAAGCGATTTAATGTCGGACTTATTTCCCTGACAGGGAATAACGACTCCACGCTTGCAAAAGCCGCAGAAGTAAATATCGATATATCGGTAAGGGAAGAGGCCTGCCCGCTTGGCATCGTACCGACATCGTCTACAACAGCAGCGCTTGCCATGGGAGATGCAATTGCGGTTGCCCTTCTGACGAAGCGAGGGTTTCAACAGGATGATTTTGCTTCTTTCCATCCAAGCGGCAGCCTCGGGAAAAGACTTTTCATCAGGGTAAAGGACCTTATGCATGCCGGCGATTCTCTGCCGTTCACTTCTCCTGATGCGTCGATTACGAACGCGGTCATCGAAATATCTTCAAAGCGACTGGGCATAACCGTTGTCGCAGAAGGCAACGGAGCCATGCGCGGCATTATTACCGACGGTGATGTGCGAAGAGGCATTGAGAAATGGGGCAAAGACTTCTTTGACATGAAGGCCGGCGACGTAATGACAAAAAATCCCCGGGTCATCTCAGAAAATGAACTTGCAGCAAAAGCCCTGGCAGTGATGGAAAAGCTCGCCATAACAGCGCTTGTTGTTACAGGCGATAACAGCCGGATAGTCGGCATAATCCATCTCCATGACATTTTGAAAAAGGGGATAGCATAGATGAGGCGGCAAGAGGCTAAGGGCACGGCAAAAAAAATCGCACGAGGGATAAAGCTTCTGATCCTGGACGTAGACGGTGTCCTCACGGATGGAAGCATCATCCTGGATAATAATGGAAACGAATACAAAGCCTTTCACGTGCGGGACGGCCATGGCATCAGGATGCTCATCAATGCAGGCATCAAGGTTGCTATCATCACAGGCAGATATTCAAAAGTTGTAGAACGACGGGCTCAGGAACTCGGCATCACAGACGTCTTCCAGAAATGCCTGAACAAGAAGGTGGCCTATGCACAGCTTTTGAAGCAGCATTCGCTGAAAGACTGTGAAGTAGCCTATATCGGAGACGATATCATCGATGCGCCGATCATGGCAGTTGTCGGCCTGCCGGTCGCAGTCGCTGATGCTGCTGATGAGGCGAAGAAATATGCCCTCCTGCTCACGAAGAACCAGGGAGGGAGGGGTGCTGTCAGAGAGATAACAGACTTTATTCTTAAGGCAAAAGGCCTCTGGACAGGGTTGTTCGATGCATACTTTGAAACTTAACCTGCCTACGATCCTGACACTGAGCAGGATCGTTCTTATTCCCTTCTTCGTCTTGACCGTCTATAACCATCCGGTGATCGGCGCACTGGTATTCAGTATCGCCTCGATCACGGATTTTCTTGACGGCTATCTAGCAAGGCGCTCCGGACAGATCACCAAGTTCGGCATCATCATGGACCCTCTTGCAGACAAGTTCCTTGTCATATCGGCTCTCATCGTACTTGTTGACATGGAACGAGTGTCGGCTTTCGTTGCGATCATACTTATTGTACGGGATTTTCTGGTAACAGGCTTGCGGGTTGTTGCGCTTTCAAAAGACATTGTAATCCCGGCAGAAATGGGCGGCAAGCTCAAAACTACCGCTCAGATCACGTCAGTCCTCTGTCTGATACTCGTGGGCAGCGTCTTTGACAACCTCCCCCTGGACCTCTATGACATTGGTCTGGCATTTATCTGGATCGCTGTTGTGCTGTCCGTTACCTCAGGCGTGCAATACACAATCTCGTTCTGGAGAAAAGTGTGAAACTCGCCTTTTTGTCTCTTGCCGCTTTTCTGATCGGCTCCATACCGGTCGGTCAGATTATTGCCGGGAGACGTGGTATAGATCTGCAGAAAATTGGCAGCGGCAATATCGGCGCCACAAATGTCCTCCGCACTACCGGGAAACTGCCGGCGCTCTTCACGCTGATAGGGGATTTTGCCAAAGGAATGCTTGTCGTCCTGCTGGCGAGGTTTTTTGATGTCGGAATATTGCATCAGGGCGCCATAGGGATTATTGCCGTGCTCGGTCATAACTTCTCAATATTCCTGAAATTTAAAGGAGGAAAGGGGGTCGCAACCAGTCTCGGAGTCCTCAGTATCTATGCTCCACTTGCAGCACTGGTCACGGCTATCCTCTGGCTTTTGACCTTAGCCTTAACCCGATACTCTTCACTCGGCGCCGTTATCTCTTTCTGCAGCCTTCCCCTGAGCATCGCGCTTCTCGATACACAGGAAAAACTTCCCATTGCGATTATTATGAGTATAATATTGTTAGTGCGGCACAGAGACAATATCAGGCGCCTGATAGCAGGCACAGAATCCAGGGTTGGCGGGAAGGCATGAGAAAACTGACTGTTTTTCTGTTACTTTGCATAGTATTATCGCCGGCAATCAGTCTTGCCGATGAGTTTACCGAATCCCAGTTAAACAACGGGATCAGAAACTCGGAAGTATCCTCCTATCTTCTGCTCCAGGAGGCAGCGACGAACAAGGCGCAGTCAGCTACCCTTCTGAACAGGGCCTCGACGCACTCGCCTGATCTCCCGGCAGTGCAGTTTGGGCTTGCCAAGGCAACGTTTTCTTTGAACTACGCGGGAATCCTCGACAGCATTGATCATATGGTCGCAGGCATCAATGCCTATTCGAAGAATTTCTGGTGGTCTTTCAGCCTGACCGGTGGCGCCTTCCTTGGCCTCGTGCTGTCGTTCATCAGCGCCATATTCATTATCGTGATCATCCGTATATTCAGTGATCTGCCGCTGCTTTCCCATGAGGTTGAGGAATCCCGGGGAAATGGCGTCCTGCTTATAGTCCTCTTTGTATTATCCCTGATCAGCCCGCTGCTCTTCCTTGCCGGTCTTCTGGTGCTGCTTGGTCTGTATATGCCCAAAATAGACAAGGCTCTCGTATATTTTTTTCTGCTCTTTCTCATCGCCTCTCCTTTTTTCTTCAGGACAGCGGCGCAGTTTTTGCAAGTCTCCTCATCGGGGACCATAAAAGCTATTGTCGAGGTCAATGAATCAAAGGGCAATGCCTATGCCCTCTCTGCCCTCAAATCCTCAGATGAGACTCCTGCGTTGTTTTCCTATGGGCTGGCACTGAAGCGCGCCGGACAGTATGAAGAAGCCGTGGCTGCATACCATAAGCTTATTAAAACAAAGGTTGATGCTCCTGCGTATGTAAACCTCGGCAATATGTATGTCGCTCAGAATAACATGGACGAAGCAGCCAGAAGCTACCTGACTTCTATTACGATTCGGCCCCTTGCCTCAGCATATTACAATCTCTCCCAAGTCTCCAGAGAGGGCCTTGACTTTGAGAAGGGCAATGAATACTTTAGCAAGGCACTTGAGATTGACCGCAATGCAGTTGCAGGATACCGAGCCACCTCCGGCAGAAACCCAAACAGAATCGTTGCTGATGAGGCTCTTTCCTCTTCATCTCTCTGGGACCTTGCATGGAAAACGTCCGGGAAGACAGCCACGTTTAACCTTTCCGTGCTTCCGGGATGGACTATTTCTCTTGCAGCCCTTCTTCTGATGTTCACCTTTTATCTGATGAGCAGGCATGCAGGAAACAAGGCTTACCGTTGCAGAAGATGCAATGGAATCTTCTGCCCGCGCTGTGAAAAACATATTATGTGGGGACAGATGTGCCCCCAATGCTTCCGGTCCCTCATTAAACTCGAAGAGATTGAAGTAAAAGAGCGGGTAGCACAACTGTTGTCCATTTATGAACACCAGAAGAGGCGCAGGGATATCATGAAACTGCTTTCATTCATCATCCCCGGATCATCTCAGGTCTATGCAGGAAAGATTCTGTATGGCTTTTTCTTCATCTGGCCTTTTATGTTTTTTGTGCTGTTCCCTCTTACGACGTCCTTTATGCCTCCTGACGCCCGGGGAACTCACTGGGTAGTAAACTTCGCTTCACTGCTGATAGCGGCAATAGTGCTTATCATTTCCAACATCTTTACGCGGCAGAGGATATCCAAGGGATGGCTTTAGAAGGTTCATTAAAAGACTTCGGACTGGCTGATATACTTCAGCTCATCTACTTCCATAGGAAGACCGGCGTTCTTGCCCTTGATGGCAAGACAGACAAGGTCAAGCTCCTGTTTGTGGATGGGAACATTGTTGGCGCGGAGTCCAAGAGGAGAAACGAGGATAACCGCCTTGGCAAAATCCTGACAAAAAGAGGGCTCATAAAAGATGAGGATCTCAAGGCCGTGCTTGAAGAGCAGCGCAGGACCGGCATCAAGCTCGGCACAGCACTGATACAGAGAGAACTGATCGACAAAGAAAAGATAAAAGAAATCCTGAACAGCCAGATCACAGAGACGGTCGTCCAGCTCTTCGGCTGGAAGCAGGGGACCTACGAGTTTGCGGCACAGGGCGTGCCGCAGGACAAGGAGCTTCCGTTCTCTCTCGACACCCAACACCTGCTGATGGAAGGGCTCAGGATCCTTGATGAGCTCTCGATCATCAAGGACAGGATCACGCTTGACACGCTTTTTATGCGAAAGGACGGTGATACCTCCGGCCTATCCGAAGAGGAACATGAGGTTTTTACCTGCGTTGACGGCAACAATGACGTCAGTACTATTATTGACCTTACCGGTCTGGACAACTACCTGGTCTCAAAAACTCTCCTAACACTCATGGAAAAAGGATTGGTCGATGCCCAGGAAGCTGCACCCGTTATTCCGATTGATACCGGCTTTGAGCGGAAAAAATCAGGGACTACACTGAAATATCTTCCTTACCTTGCGGTTGCCGCATCTCTTATCCTTTCCTTTGTGGTTGTATTTATGCAGAAGGATGACACACTGAAGATATTCAATGCATCAAAAAGGATTGGCCAACTCAGGTTCGCCATAGAGGCTGCAAGATTGAAGGATGCAGCATATCCTCCGTCCCTTTCATCCATGACCAAGGAACCAGACCCCTGGGGTCGTCCCTATATCTATTCGGTATCAGACACCGGGTTTTCCGTAAAGAGCTCAGGGCCAGACCGGACTGATGGAACCAGCGATGATGTATACTGAATCCAGTGCAGATGCAAACGTACACTGCGCTGGCACTGTTGTTTGCTCCTCGGCCTGCCAACGACTGCGCCGTTTACTCCCTGCCGCTCTGTTATCATTTTAAATGCAAACGGCAATAGCATGAAGCAGCGCAAACATCCCGAAAAGGCAATTGTTCTTTTGAGCGGAGGCCTGGACTCGGCAACGACCCTCGCAATTGCCAAAGAAGCAGGGTATGACTTATATGCCCTTACCTTTGACTATCAGCAGCGGCATGTTCGGGAACTTGAATCCGCCCGCTCCCTTGCATCGGCGTTAGGAGTAAAAAAACACCTGATCATTGACGTCAGCCTCCGTGATATCGGCGGCTCTGCACTTACTTCTGATCTGAATGTCCCAAAAAAAGGGATTCAGGATTCGGGGTCAGGTGCTGGTGAAAAAAAGAACCAATCCCCAATCCCCAACACCCAACCCCTGATTCCCATAACCTACGTCCCTGCCCGCAATACGATCTTCCTGTCTTTGGCCCTTGCATGGGCAGAGGTGCTTGAGACCGGGACCATTTTTATCGGCGCCAACGCCGTAGACTACAGCGGGTATCCTGACTGCAGGCCTGAATATCTCAGGGCATTTGAAAAAATGGCAAATCTTGCAACCAAGGCATCGGTAGAGGGGAGTCTTCATTTTCATGTCAGGGCGCCGCTTATCTCTATGACCAAGGCAGAGATCATAAGGAAAGGCATAGAACTTGGGATAGATTATGCTCTTACCTGGAGCTGCTATGATCCGCAGCCGGCAAAAACAGATCCAGGATCCAAGATCCAGGTTGATCAGAAAGCGCCGAATGTTGGAGCTGGACATCTTTTTTCCCCCTGCAGAAAATGTGACAGCTGCAGGCTGCGGGAAAAAGGATTCAAAGAAGCAGGGCTTAAAGACCCTTTAATATCAATGTAGTTATCGGACATAATAAGGTATGACTGAGCAATCACATTCACGATGCAAATTGCAATTATGGAGCCTATGTGAAAAATAATAAGGGTGAAACTGCTGCACTCCTTTCAGCGCTTCCGTCTGTTGATGAACTCCTGAAAAGTCCTGAGGGCAGTCGATGGCTTGAATCATTCCCCCGAACCATTGTAGTTCAGGCGATCAGAGATATCGTTGCGGAGAAAAGAACCAGGATGCTTCATGGAGAGCATCCCGATATCTCCTCGCCAGCCCTCGCATCCCAGATCAGCTTAAGAATCAGGGCATGTTCTTCTTTCAGCCTGCTGCCTGTAATAAATGCAACCGGCATTGTGCTGCATACGAATCTTGGGAGGGCCGTGCTTTCCGAGGAAGCAGTGGAAAATGTCATCGCCGTAAGCAGGGGATATTCCAACCTCGAATATGACCTTGCTGCAGGCAAGAGAGGGAAGCGCCATTCCCATACTACGAACATTCTCAGGCAGCTTACCGGGGCGGAAGATGCCCTGATCGTAAACAACAACGCTGCAGCAGTATTTCTCTCCCTCGCCACGATTGCAAAAGACAGGGAAGTGATCGTATCAAGAGGAGAACTTGTCGAAATCGGCGGCTCTTTCAGAATACCGGATGTAATGTCTGCAAGCGGTGCATCCCTTCGTGAGATCGGGACAACAAACAAGACACATCTCCATGATTACCGTAAGGCGATCAATGATAAGACCGGCCTTATCCTCAAGGTCCATCAGTCAAACTACAAAATCACGGGCTTTACCGAAGATGTATCCATAGAACAACTGGCAGCATTAGGTAAAGAGCGCGGCATCCCCGTCATGTATGATCTCGGCAGCGGCTGCCTGATCGATCTGAAACCCTATGGCATTCACGGAGAGCCTTCTGTGCAGGAGATTATGAGGTCAGGCGCCGACCTCGTAACCTTTAGTGGTGACAAACTTCTCGGAGGCCCGCAGGGCGGCATTATTGTCGGCAGTCAGGATCTTCTTGAAAAGATCAGGAAAAATCCGCTTGCCCGCGCTGTGAGGGTTGATAAGATGACGATTGCTGCCTTTGAGGCAACACTCAAGGACTATCTTGACCCTGAGAAAGCGTTGCAGCACATACCAGTCATCCGGATGCTCTTCCAGCCACAAAAAACGATCAAGACACGGGCAAGGAAAATCGTCACAGAACTCCGCAGACAGATTGCGGAGGCGGACATAGCCATCGTCAAAGGATCTTCAAAGGCCGGAGGCGGTTCGCTGCCAGAGGCTGAATTTGAGACCTATGCAGTTTCATTAGCTCCGCGGCAAATTGCCGTCAATGAGCTGGAAGCACGCCTGAGAACAGGTTCAAGGCCAATCATCGCTCGAATAAAAGACAACCTTCTTCTGCTCGATGCAAGGACAATACAGGATCAGGATATCAGGGAACTCACCCGGCTCGTATCTTCTGCGCTAATACCGTAAGATGACAGCGCAGATAGAGATTACTTGCCCCTTATCCTGCTGAGGAGTACTGCAGACAACACAAATTGATGGCCCTCTTCCCGTTTTACCTGTTTGTAGAAATCACAAGTTTCGCAGTTTTTATATTTCTGGGCAAAAGTCCCCTGCAGTTCGCCTTTGCAGAGCGTTCCCGCCACAACCCAGCAGCTTCGTCCGGCATTCTTGCCGCCGTGCGCTTCGTCGAGCCTGACTTCCACGGTGACAGGACAGACTCCCAAGTCCTTTTCATGCTTGCCGCCCGCTTCACGACCGCACTGTTTGATCTCCCAGCAGTTAAGCTTCTTCATCAATACCTCCGTGATTCGTTTTTATATTTTTTAAGCGCCTTTTTCTTTTCTATTAGATACTATAACAAATTACAGAACCGTCTGAAAAATATTATAATGGACGGTATGCGTAGAAAGGTATAACAGATGCGCCATATCATCCTTGGCACTGCCGGACATATAGACCACGGAAAGAGCTCGCTCGTAAAGGCCCTCACAGGCATCGACCCTGACAGGCTGAAAGAGGAAAAAGACCGTGGGATCACTATTGATATCGGGTTTGCTGATCTGGCCTATCCTGAGGAGGGGCTGACGGTCGGAATCGTCGACGTGCCCGGTCATGAGAAATTGATCAGCAACATGCTTGCAGGCGCAGGCGGTATAGACCTTGTTCTTATGGTCATTGCCGCAGACGAAGGCATCATGCCTCAGAGCCGCGAGCACCTTGCCATATGCGATCTTCTGAAGATCAAGGCAGGCCTGATCGTAATTACCAAGGCAGACCTTGTCGAGAAAGAATGGCTTGGCCTCGTTGCAGACGATATAAAGGATTTTGTAAAAGGCACCTTCCTTGAACAGGCCGCCATTATTGCTGTTTCTTCAAAAACAGGCGAAAATCTTGATGCCCTCAAGAAATCTATAAGGGACCTTGCGCTCACCATCCATCCAAAAACGTCAGACGGGATATTCAGGCTGCCGATAGACAGAGTCTTCACGCTAAAGGGGTTTGGCACTGTTATCACAGGTACCGCGGTATCCGGCATGATAGCTGTTGATACGCCTGTCGAGATCCTTCCGATAGGAATAACGACCAAAGTAAGAGGTCTGCACAGTCATGGCAAGGCAATTCAGAAGGCATATGCCGGCCAGAGAGTTGCGATCAATCTCCAGGGGGTGGAAAAAGATGACCTGAAGCGGGGAGATGTTGCGGTTGCTCCGTCGAGTTTTGTCCCGACAAGGACACTGGACCTTTTCCTTGAACTACTCAGAAATGTTCCGGCACTCAAAAACAGAAGCCTTGTGCATTTCTATGCCGGGACCTCCGAGTCTGTTGCACGCGTCATCCTCTATGAGAAAGAGGAGCTTAAGGCAGGCGAAAGCTGTTTCTGTCAGTTCAGGCTGCAGGAGTCTGTTATTGCCATGTCTGGCGACCGGTATATCATCAGAAGATTCTCGCCCCTTGAGACGATCGGCGGCGGAGAAGTGCTTGATCCCTCACCGGTAAGAAGAAAAAGAAAAGACGGCGTTCAGGATCTTTCCCTATTGCATGCAGGCAAGCTCGATGAGAAACTTGCGCTGAAGATCGAAAAAGCCGGCCCGTCAGGGATCTCTGCTCATGCCATTCATGGCTGGATCAATGCCGATCTTTCGGCAATACAGAACGCACTCAATGGACTCACGCGGGCAGGCCTGATCATTAAACACGAGGAGATACTTATTCACAAGCATGCCTTTGACCTGCTGAACACCAGAGTGCTTAATCTGCTCAAAGTATTTCACAAAGAACATCCACTAAAGCCTGGTATGCCAAAGGAAGAGATAAGAACACTGCTCAATAGCGACCCGCGGCTTTTCAATTTTCTTCTGACGTCTCTCAGAGACGTGATCGTTGACAAAGATCTGCTCAGACTAAAAAATTTCACGGTAGCACTGTCAGGCGCAGCTGAAGCACATAAGGCAAAGATCATCGACCTTCTCACGAAGGGAGAATTTCAGCCTCCCACAAAAACAGAAATGTCAGAAGCTCTGAAGATGGACCAAAAACAGATAACCGACATTCTGAATATCCTGGCAAAAGAGCGTTCCGTAGTCAGAGTCAACGAATCAATCTATCTTTCAACCATTGCATATGACAAGATGATAAACACCCTGAAGGCATTCTTTGCTAAAAAGCCTGAACTCACGGTTGCAGAATTCCGCGATCTGCTCAATACCTCTCGCAAATTCGCCCTTCCCTTTCTCGAGCACCTTGACGCTGCACGGGTAACCCTCAGACTGGGAGATGCGAGAAAATTACTACTGAAAAACTAAGTCCCCGTGCAGAGTATCTCCGGGCGGTATGCATTAGCTGCCGTAAATAGTACAAATTCATCGGATAGGCTGTTGCACAGGCACAATTCTGAAAGTGCCTTGCAGCACGTACATCTGTTGCACCGGCTGCAAGGCACTTCCCATTTAACCTTATTGCTGTTTCTTAGCTACATCCGCACCCCGCCGTCGGCGTCCCTGCATTTGATGGCACCGTTTTACTGATGGTTGAGGCAAACGCATCCATCTTCGCTGCGGCACCTTTTCTGACCGTCTTTGCGACTTCAATTGCCTGTGCAATTTCAGCGTCACTGGCACCATTTTCCAGGGCTTTATCAACGTGATACTGCAGGCACGGCTGACAGTTTGCCGTTACCGATGCGCCGATCGCAATCAGTTCTGCAATGCGATTATCGAGCTTCATGACATATCACCTCCTTTCCGTCTCTATAGACGAAAAAGGGGCAGAAAAAGATACACCTATTTTTTAAAGGGAAGCAGAAAAGTGGAAGCCCGCTCACAGGCCAGTTCATTGCGCTCATCACGATAAAAATTGCATTTGGCCTTCAGCTGTTCTCTGAGCCTCATCCTGGCCCTGTGCAGCCTGATTTTTACTGTTTCCTGAGATATGCCGAGGATATCGGCAATTTCAACATTACTCAACTCCTCAAAATCGCTCAGAACCAGCACAGGCCGATAATTTTCTGGCAACCCCTCCGCAATACCCCGGATACAGTCATTCATCTCCTTTTTAATCAGTGAAGCCTCAAGCGAAGGTTTTCGGTCTTCCGTCTCCAGATACACAGCCTCGACGTCTCCTCCATTGTTTTCCCGTTTAAGATGAGAAGTCTCTTTTTGCAAAGAAAGTTCACGCAGCCTGTCCAGTGCAGTGTTCGTTGCAATTTTGTAGATCCATGTTGAGAAACTGGATCTGCCGCTGAAATTCTTCAGCCCACGGCTGACCTTTACGAATACTTCCTGTGCAAGGTCTTCGGCTTCAGTTTCGTTCACCATGCGGGCAAGATAGCGCTCTATTTTCTCCTTAAATTGCGCATAGATAGTCTGGAATTCCAGGTCTACTTCAGGATTCATACTACTCCTTTCAGCATCTTTTCTTAATGGTGATGGCCAAGATGGCTGCTATCGGTATTCAGACTGCAGTAAATCTCATTGCTGCAGCAGTCTGCGCACTCTATCTGTATCACGGCATGTTTTATTCCCCGCTGTTCGAGCATATGCTCGATTTCTATTCTGATGGCATCAGCCTCGCTGATCTTCTGATCATGGACCTGGACATGCGCTGAAAAGGCCGGTATGCCGTGGCCAATGGACCATATATGAACGTCATGAACATTGCGTACCCCCGGCATTTCGGCTATCACCTTTGCCAGATCCTCTGCATGAAAGCCCATAGGGCTGAGGTCCAGGAGTATCCAGAGAGCTTCTTTTATGACACGGGTTCCGCCGACAATGATAAGGCAACCGACAATGGCACTCGCTATGGTATCGGCAAGCACCCAGCCGGTAAAGGTAATTATCAGTCCGGCTATAATTACGCCGGCTGAAGCTATGGTATCGCCGAGTACATGAAGCCAGGCGCTTTTCATGTTCAGGTCATGATGCTTATGTCCCAATATCCACGCCATGATGAGATTGCCCAGAAGCCCGGCAGCAGCTATGGAGAGCATGACCGATGCATTGATCTCGGGCGGAGCATGGAACCTCTTGTACGCCTCGATAAAAATGAAGACGGCGATGGCTACGAGACTGATTCCGTTAATAAGTGCTGCAAGCAGGCCGATGCGCTGGTACCCATAGGTTGCCTTATAGTCTGAGGGCCTCTTCATGACAAGAAGCGCAATGAGGCTCAGGCCGAGCGCAAATGCATCGATCAGGACATGGCCGGCATCGCTCAGAAGCGCAAGGCTGTGGCTCATCAATCCGCCTATCACTTCGGCGATGAAAATAATCAGGGTAACGACCAGGCT
The DNA here is from genome assembly GCA_016235245.1 of Nitrospirota bacterium. Classification (NCBI taxonomy): domain Bacteria; kingdom Pseudomonadati; phylum Nitrospirota; species Nitrospirota bacterium. Next base: position 18,600 of record JACRLO010000025.1, read on the forward strand.
CCAGCCGAGCCGTTTTATTGAAGAATTATCCATTCGTGTCATCTGAAAGGTTTGTCATATCAAAATATATACACAATTAAGAGTATGGCACTGCTTGGCCTTTTTGCAACGGGAGAACTTCTTGCCTGTTCAGCAGCAATTGCCTGTTTTGTTCTCGCCGCTGCAGTCACATGAAGGCTCTCCTCCGCTTATTATGCTGTTGATGACAGCAGCAGCGCAGCCAACGCCCTTGTTAACGGTCAGCGCACCGAAGGCACAATTGCCAACGCAGGCCCCGCATTCCATACACCGGTCCTTGTCCAGGATAACAGCCTTTTTGTTTTCGATGGCAAAGACTCCATGCGGGCATACCTCGACGCAACTGCCGCAGCCAATACAGTGTTCCGGGAAAATTTCGAGGCTCACAGTATTTGAGAGATATTTCATAAGACCCTCCATTCTCCAAGCTTATAGATAAGCAGGAGAATTAGTGAGACCGCCACACCCGAAATATACAGGGGAATGCCGATCTTCAATTCCTTTTTAACGCCTGACATTCCGGTAAACGTACTTGCTCCGGTAAACTGAAGAGCGATATAGGAACTCGCCAAAGGGAAAAACAGATACGCAGCAATGAGGAGGACCTTACTTAAATGTCCGAGCATTGAAATATACGTTGTGGACAAAAAGACTGCGAGTATTCCTGTTATCCAGCCCTTTACCGCAAATGATCTGAAAGGAATAAACGGAAGAAGAACAGGAGTTACCAGCGCACCGGCAATTACGGATATGAGGCCAAGCAGGAGAAATGGCAAACCAGCAGAAATGGCATCCATGAAAAGAATGCCTCCTGGCTGAAGACCGAATATCGTGAGTATTATCAGGGCATACCATGGATAGTATTTTTTCATGGCAGGATTGATTTCCATTGGTGTAAGGATCAGTCTGTCGACGAGCGGGAACTTCACAGTCCTCATGTCCCTTGTCGCCTGATATCCCGCGGCGATATAAGCGCCGATATCTTCAGCACGCACTGGTCCGTAGCAGACCTTGAACCCTGTGGCTTTTGTTGTCTTGTGGGCGCTGATCCCCGGAGCCCCGAGTTGGGGGACGATTATCCTCCTGTGATCGACCACCCTGTCCAGTCTTGTAACGGAGATTATTCTCACCAATTCATCAGTTCCAAACGTCCCTTTGCCGGCTGCGCACCATACATTTATGCCTTTTGTGTCCAGGACCAGGATCCAGACATTCAGCCCTTTCAATGCCTTCCTGAAGGCATCAAAGCTGAGTTTATAATTGGCGCTTACCAGAACGTCCGAGTTCTTATCCGGCACGCCGACAGCGTACAGTCCGGGATTAACGATATAGTTATTCCTGAATGCGCTGATCCTGCACTTCAGATGTTCCCAATAATCAACCCTGGTAAGGTCAGGCGATACGCTGTAAATAGCACCTATTTCAGTCGTGATGGTCCCGGTTACCCATGCAGGGCGGTTCTTTTCGATATTCATCTTTATAAACTTCAGATCTGCCATTACAGGTCAAGACCTTTTACACTGCAATATCCAATGGTGAAATATTTCTTTTGAAAATAGATCGCGACATTCACCAGCCCGATCAGAACCGGCACTTCGACCAGAGGACCAATTACCGCTGCAAATGCCGCACCAGAGTTAATTCCGAAGACGGCAACAGCAACCGCTATTGCAAGTTCAAAGTTATTACTCGCTGCAGTAAACGAGAGTGTAGCGGTCTTTGGGTAATCTGCCCCGATCTTTTTCCCAAGATAGAAAGAGACTAGGAACATCACCACAAAATAGATAAGGAGGGGAATTGCAATGCGTACGACATCCAGCGGCAGTCTGACAATATAGTTACCCTTGAGAGAGAACATCACGAGAATGGTGAAAAGCAGAAAGATGAGCGTAATAGGGCTTATTCTGGGTATAAAGACCTTTTCATACCACTGCCGGCTCTTTACGTTAAGCAGAACGAAACGGGTAAGCATACCTGCCAGAAAGGGGATGCCAAGATAAATAAATACGCTCTCTGCAATCTGGACCATGGTTATATTTACGATCACGCCCTTCAGCCCAAGCCACGACGGCAGCACAGTGATGAAGATGTAGGCATAAACCGAGAAAAAGAGCACCTGGAAGATTGAGTTAAAGGCAACGAGTCCTGCTGCATACTCGGTATCCCCGCAGGCAAGGTCGTTCCATACGATAACCATCGCAATGCACCGGGCAAGGCCTATCATGATCAGGCCGACCATATATTCCGGGTACCCGGAGAGAAAAGCGATCGCCAGCAGAAACATCAGAACCGGACCTATAACCCAATTTTGGATCAGCGACAGCAGAAGGATCTTCTTATTTCTGAAGACTTCCCCCAGCTCCTCGTATTTAACTTTTGCCAATGGCGGATACATCATGAGAATGAGACCTATGGCAATCGGTATATTCGTGGTGCCGACCTGAAACTGGTTGATGAACCCCTCAGTCCCTGGAATGAAATATCCAAGGCCGACACCAAGGGCCATTGCGCTAAATATCCATAACGTAAGAAAGCGGTCAAGGAAAGAAAGTCTTTTGCCTGTTTTTTCCGTCATCGTCATTCCCCACAGCATCTTTTTTTGTTTTGCATAGGAGCAATGCACCCTTTCCCCGGCTTGCCGTCAATAAAATCATTAAGCCTGGCTTTGTCTCCGGACAACATCTCCTTTTCGATCTTCTCGGTGACCGAGAGTATGAGCATCCTCCTGAACATATCTTCCGGTTCGATTCTGTAATGGGTCCATTTCCCCTGTTTCCTGTCCTTTATCAGGCCTGCCTCTTTCATTACGTTCAGATGAAAGGAGACCTTCGGCTGGCTCATATCCAGGGCAGCGACAAGATCGCAGACGCAGAGTTCACCGGCTTCCAGAAGCTTGATGATCCTGAGCCTTGTCCCCTCGGAGAGGGCCTTGAATACCATGAGCAGATCTTCCATGGATTTCTAAGCCTCAGCCTTTATGAGGTCTTTCACTTTTTCAAGGCTCGGCAGCGGCTTACCTGAATGTTTGAGTTTGCCGTTTATCACAAGCCCTGGAGTAGACATCGTATATTTCATGATCTCCTGAATATCGGAAATCTTTTCAATTCTTGCCTCAATACCGAGTTCTTTCACGGCTGCTAGTGTAAGCTGTTCCATTGTGTGGCAGTTTGCACATCCCGGACCTAATACCTTGATTTCCATATGTTCAACCTCCTATAAAATCGCATTAAACAAATAGCCGACTGCAATAATAGTAACAGTCATAATTCCGACAAATACTGCAAGCAGCGGGACTTTTAATACTTTTTTCAAAATGATCACCTCCGGCAGCGAAAGTGCAGTCACTGCCATCATGAACGCCAGGACCGTTCCCGTACTCAGTCCCTTCTCCATAAGGGCATAAACTATCGGTATCACACCGGCAGCATTCGAATAGAGAGGGACCCCAAGCGCTACCGCAATCGGCACAGCAAAGGGGTTTTGCGGCCCTGCGTACTTCAGCAGAAAGTCTTGGGGAACATACCCATGAATAACCCCGCCGATTCCAATAGCCACGAAAATATAGAGCCAGACCCTTTTCAGGATATCGACTGTGTTTTCTTTTGCATACTGCAGACGATCCCTGAAGACCTGTTTTGCAATCTCCTGCCCCTCCCCGAGCCTGATCTTATAAACATATTCCTCGACCCACTTCTCGAGCTTTAATCTACCGATAATAAAACCGGCTATGACGGCAACCAACAGGCCGGTACCCAGATATATCGCAGCTATCTTCCATCCGAAGAGTCCCCAAAGGAGGACGACAGCCACTTCGTTTATCATGGGGGAGGATATGAGAAAGGAAAAGGTTACGCCAAGGGGCACACCGGCCTCCACAAAGCCGATAAAGAGAGGAACAGCAGAACAGGAGCAAAAAGGAGTAACAATGCCCAGCAGTGCGGCAAGTATGTTTCCTATAAACTCTCTTTTATGGGAGAGTATTTTCTTTGTCCGCTCAGGGGGGAAATATGAGCGGATGACCGACACCGCAAAAATAATGACCGAAAGCAGCAGAAATATCTTTATCGTGTCGTAAACAAAGAATTCTACTGCAGCGGCCAGCCTTGAACCTGAAGCAAGGGCAAACCACTGATATGTGACAAGAGAAGCGAATTCATGAAGCATGCATCATATAAACATAAGTTGATATGTTATGTCAATGATGAACCGTTTCTCTCTGCCTCCATACGGCTCAGGAACTCCTCAGCGCCTCAGGCACAGGGTCGGTATCGATCTTTCCGAGATCCTCCATTACCTCATGTTCGCTGTATGAGTACACAAGATCCGCAGCAGCTACATGGGCGATAGCCTGTATATCCTTCAGTTTTCGCATCTCTTCGCTCACATTCTTGCCCTCGATCGTCACGACGATCCGGCCGGAGGCATCATAAAAAAAGACCTCACAGAGCCCTGAAGTTTTCAGCAGCCCAATGACCTTTTCAATATGCTCAGGTGCAGTATTGATCACAAGGCTCGAAACATTCATCGGAAGATCCTGCCCGCTGTTCATTCTACTCCCTCGTTTAATGTATCGAGGAGACCGGAACTGGTCTTTGACTTCTTGCTTCGGAAGTCAGCCTTGAAGGTGTTCTTGATCGGCTCAGGAATATTCACCTGGGGCACATGGCACTGCATGCAGGGATATCTCTTGCCATCCAGTTGCCCCTTAAGGTCTTTGCCTGTATCCATATCAACAAAATGGGATTTGGGAAGCGGCGTGGCACCCAGGCCCTTTGCATGTTCAGGCAGGTGACAGTTCAGGCATGCATTGTTCGTCTCTGAAACCGGTAGCATCCCCGTCAGGTCATGGGGTATAAGCGGCGGGCTATTTTCAAAAGCCCGCCCTATCCGCTTGCTCTTGCCCGGCTCTGTCTTTGAATATTCGCCATGATCGGGTTTTTCCTTCTCTTCACTGTAAAGCGACTGCTTTCTAAAGCCCATATCCTCTTCGCTCTGCTCCTTCTTCTTGGAATCAGCCAGGACAAGCCCGCTTCCAAGACAGAATACCACAGCGATTCCTGATGCAAAAAATCTTCTGGTAATGGATTTCATACTCCCTCCTTTATGCCTTGATTAACCGTTACTACAGTTTACCTGTTCGAAATCCCAATTTCATTGCATGGTCCCTGCATACATCTATGCATTTTGCGCAATTCGTGCATTCACCTGAAGTGACAAAACTGCTTGCTATCCCCACCATCGGAAGCACCTGCTGCTCAGGGCAGTGTTCGATACACTGCATGCACTGCGTACAGTTATCCTTCAGGTGCCGCACCCGGATGAAACTGAACTTTCCTGCGAGCGAATAGAAGGCCCCCAACGGACAGACATGGCCGCAGAATCCATGCGGCACCAGCAGCAGATCAAAAAGAAATACCGCGACGATGGCAGTCCACCCGGCTCCCATACCGAATATGAGCCCGCGATGAAGGATCGAGATCGGGCTGATCCACTCAAAGGCTGCTATGCCGAGCACGGCTGAAAGCACGAATGCAAGTCCGGCCGCCCAGTACCTGACATTCCGGTCCATGCGCAAAGATATGCCTGCCTTTGCCGGCAGAACTCTTCTCAGCCTGTTGGCAAGGTCGGTGATCATATTCAGGGGGCAGACCCAGCTGCAGAATGCCCGGCCGCCGACAACGGCAAAAAATACAAATATGAGAGCGCCTCCGATAAGGGCTTCGCGCGACGCAATATTGCCGGTTGCAGTCAGCTGAAGCAGGGCAAACGGATCTGTTAGCGGAACCGTGTCAAAAAGTCTTGAATTGCTGAGATTGCCTTTCAAAACCTTCCATCCATACCTATTGGCTCCGATGAAAAAGGCAAGGATCGAGATCTGGGAGAATCTCCGCAATATCAGATACCGGTTCCTCACAACAAGATCCTTCATCTCAAAATCCATCCTTATTCAGATATTCGAGGGCAGACTTCTCACTTCTCGGCGTCACGGTCTTGGTCTCCTCTGAAACATCCTCGATCCTCTGCTCGTCCTTCTCATCCCAGCCGCGCACGTACCGGTCGCTGGACTCTCCCATGGCAATATGAACAGGTAGAACGAAGATGGACGCCTTCTTCGTAACACATGCCCTCTCGCATACACCGCAGCCGGTACAGTGCTCACTATGGACGACAGGAGCAAGTATTGCATGCTTGCCGGTACGGTCGTTAACGGTTTTTTCAACAGTCAGGGCCTTGTCGATCACCGGGCAGACCCGGTAACAGGCATCACACTGGATACCCCAGTATGCAATGCAGGTCTCCCGGTCTATGACCGCCAATCCTACCTTTGCAAGATTGATATTAAGCTTGTCCCTGCCCTGCTCATCCTTATCTCTCATCAGTGAACTGTCAAGAGCCCCGGTGGGACAGGCAACTGCGCAGGGAATGTCGCGGCACATTCTGCACGGATTTTCCCGCATGGTGAAATAGGGTGTACCGACAGGCCGTTCGTCGCCCGGTTTGGCAATGACAAGTGCCTTATATGGGCAGGCCTCGGCACAGAGGCCGCACTTGGTGCACAGAGCGAGAAACTTCTCCTCCTTCACAGCGCCTGGCGGCCTCAGTACCGTAGGATATGCCTTCTTGCCGTCTAGAAATCCGGCCCAGGCCAAACCGCCCACAGCGGCTGCACCTGCGCCTCTTAACAGGTCTGCGAGAAACTGTCTTCTCTCAGGCATCTTCTCTGATCCCTCCGGTGCAGTCATCTGCGTTGCTATCAGGCCTTATACACTTTCACAGCACACTTCTTGTAGTCAGGTTCCTTCGATATTGGGCATGTCGCATCAAGTGTCACCTTGTTGATAAATACATGCTCATCAAAGAACGGAACAAAGATAAGGCCTTTAGGAGGCAGATTTCTGCCTCTGGTCTCGACCCTGGCCTTTACCTTGCCTCTTCTGGACTCAATCCATATAAGTTCTCCGTCCTTCACGCCGCCCTTCTGCGCATCCTGGGGATGCATGAAACAGAGCGCCTCAGGAACAGCCCGATACAGCTCGGGCACACGCATGGTCATGGTGCCGGTATGCCAATGCTCAAGCACCCTGCCGGTGCAGAGCCAGAAGGGATATTCACTGCTCGGATTTTCCGGCGGCTCGATGTAATGGCGCAGAAATATCTTCGCCTTATTCGGGAGCTTCACCTTCTCATCGCCCTTGGGGCCGGACAGATCTCCCTTCGGTATCTCCTTTCCTGCATCACCGTAAAAGGCGAATTTGCCCCTATTCTCTTTCTTTGCATAGGGATCGTATTCTGCGTTGAATCTCCAGAGGGTCTCTTTACCATCAACAACCGGCCACCTGAGTCCCCTCACCTTATGATAGGTATCAAAATCAGCCAGATCATGACCGTGCCCGACGCCGAATATACGGTATTCTTCCCATAGGTATTTCTGAAGAAAGAAGCCATATCCCTTAAAGCCCTCAACATTCCTTTTGTCTCCGGCAGCCTCGCTGTTCAGAAAGCCCGTGCCTATCGCATCAGGCCATTTAAAGGTCCTCGCTTCCTTATTTGCAAAGAGAACGTCAAAGAGCGTATCCGTCTCCTTATATCCCATTGCCTTGGCCTTTTCGATTACACTCGGAAGCGTGTTCTTGTCATCGATCTTCCATTCCTTCCAGACCTCGGCAAGAGTGAAGCGTTTAGCAAACTCCACCGTCTGCCACGTGTCTGACATGGAGTTCCCGATAGGAGTGACCTGCTGCCGCCAGTGCTGGGTCCTGCGCTCCGCGTTTCCATACGCGCCCCATTTTTCGAAGATCATGGCAGCGGGAAGAATAAGGTCAGCAACCTTTGCAGAGATGCTCGGATACGCATCTGACACAACAATGAAATTATCCATATCGCGTGCAGCCGATACCCAGTGATTCGCGTTGGTAGCATTCTGCCATGGATTGTTTACCTGTACCCAGGCCCACTTGACCAGACCGTCTTCAAGGTCGCGCATGATCTTGATAAAATGGGAACCCATGACCGGATTGATAGTGCCTTCAGGGACCTTCCAGATCTTTTCTGACATTGCCCTATGCTTGGGATTCATCACCACCATATCTGCAGGCAGACGATGGGCAAAGGTTCCGACCTCACGGGCGGTCCCGCAGGCGCTCGGCTGTCCGGTGAGACTGAACGCCCCGTTGCCCGGCATGGACTGTTTGCCCAGGAGCAGATGAATGGCATAGATCTGCTCATTGACCCAGGTGCCGCGCACATGCTGATTGAACCCCATGGTCCAGAAGCTCACGACCTTTCTGTCCTTCTCTGCATAGAGGTCTGCAAGCTTCATCAGCTTTTCTTTGAACTTGTCCAGGGGCTCGTCTGTGTCGCCTTTAGCAAGGGCCGCAACAAAATCAAGCGTGTAGGGATCAAGACCCTTTTTGAAATCCTCAAAACTGATCGCCCAGTGTGCGCCGGCCGTATTGGTATTTTTCATATCCATTCTGCTGCCTTCCTTGATCCCCAGCGCACCCATGGCAATTGCTTCCTCTTTCGTAATAATCTTGAAGGATTCCTTGCTTGCGGTATCGAGCTCTTCTTTCCGATACTTGGGATGGTCGATCTTCGGTCTGAGGCCATAACCGATGTCCACGTGCCCGGTCGCAAAGACACAGTTTTGGTTCACAAAATCCCAGTCAATGGCCTGCGGCCGGTTGTACACGATCTCGCGCAGGATGAAATTCTGGATGGCCAGGTCAGTGTTCGGCTTTATGATGATCTCTGTATCAGAGAGGCTGGAGCAGCGGTTCGTAAATGTGGTGAGATTGACTACCTTCACCCGTTTGGTGTCCGCAAGCTTCCGATTTGTGATTTTGGACCAGAGTACCGGATGCATCTCTGCCATATTTGCTCCCCAGAGAACAATCGTGTCGGAGTGGTGCATGTCATCATAGTTTCCCGCAGGCTCGTCAATGCCAAAGGTTTCCATAAATGCAGCAACCGCACTTGCCATGCAGAGGCGAGCATTGGGATCCAGGTTATTGGATCTGAAGCCGGCTTTCATCAGCTTGGCAGCTGCATATCCTTCCATAATGGTGTACTGACCAGATCCGAATATTGCCACGCCCTTTGGGCCCAACGTGCTGTAGTGTTTCTTGAACTGTTTTGCCATCTCATCAAAGGCCTTCTTCCAGGTGATCGGTTTGAACTTGCCCTTCTTGTCAAACTCACCCTTATCATTCACCCGCATGAGCGGCTCGGTCAGCCGGTCGGCGCCATAGATGATCTTGGCGTTAAAGTAACCCTTAATACAGTTAAGCCCCATATTCACGGGTGCAGCGGGATCACCCTTGACTGCAACAATGCGATCATTCTTTGTCGCAACCATAATGCCGCAGCCGGTGCCGCAAAACCTGCAGACCGATTTGTCCCATCTCCAGCCGGCCTCGGCTTTTTTTACTGCAGCCTGCATTTCCTTCGGCACGCTCATGCCAACAGCAGTCGCAGCTGCAACCGCTGCGGTCGTTTTCAACAGTTCTCTCCGCGTGAGCTTCATATGAACCCTCCTTTTGCTTTATACACTCATACGAACACTTGCTTGCAGTCTTTCAATTCAATGTGGCGTCCCTGGTACTTTCCATAATTACATTGGCACGCATTATTGAAAGCAGTCCTTGCTTTTTGTCAAAAAAGAGGCGAGGGATCACCCCGCCTCTCTTGATCCTTGCGTTACTTGCTTGTGGTCGGAGAAACGCCTGCAGTTTTGGCTGCAATTGCATCATTGACGATCTTAATGCCCTTTATTGAATCATCAACTGATTTGGTGAGTGATTCACGAGCCATCTCGGGATTATGGAAGCCGTCAGAATTTTCAGCAGTCCAGTATTCCCAGAGTATATGTGCTCTTAGATGCTGATCCTGAGCCTGCTTGATCACTTCATCACTAAGTCCGATCCTCTTACCCTCTACGATCTTATCGATAAGAGCCGACAAATGGAACTCGGCCTTTCTCATCTTTCCTCTTATATGTGCCTTGACTGAATCAATGGAATAGCGGGCCATTTCTTCTGTCCATTTAGGATGGCATTTCAAGCATGTCTCCTTGAGCTGGACCTTGGGAGTGACCGCAAAGTGTGATGTGTACACTTTGCCGGCCTTGTTTTTCAACTTCGGTGTATGGCAACCATCGCAGCCTACCCCTGCCTTTGAATGCTTTGAATTGTAATAAGTTTCTGACTCGGGGTGCTGGGCCTTCCAGAGCAGTCCGCCAGTCAATCCGTGCTTGAAATCAAGAAAACTGACCTGATTCATATAGTGGTCATAGAGGCCAAATACATCTTTGTAAGGGAAATGGTTTGTCCTCTGATCAGCCATTGTCACTGAATACTTCGAGGTATCCGTATTTTTTGGATCATACCCTGGATTACAATTGTACTCAACATGGCACTGACCGCACTGCAGCTTTGTGTCGTATTTATCCAGAAGTGCGATTTTTCTGGTGAAGCCCCTGACTCCCATATCAATGACCTTGATGTTGGTATGCTTCGGGTCTTTGTGCCAGAGCGTATCAGCCTCTTTTCTGGTAAGGGCCTGGATAAGGCCGTCCCGCACGATCCTCGGCTTTGCGGCATGCGGGTCATGGCAGGTGATGCAGTTAAGTCCGTGCTGCAGATCTTTTACGAACTCTACGACATTGGATGTCCGGTCCCAGGTTGTCTTGCCTTCTACCTTGTCCCCCATATAGGACCACTTAAGTATCTGGTCCTGGGTCTTGCACTGCATGCAGACCGGGTTTGCTGCAGCAGCGGTCTGTGGAATAAACGTCTTCTGCTCCTTGTTATCTGGATATTTGTCCACGAGCACATCCCATACCTTGCCTTTGTCAAAGATATAGTTCCATCCGTTTTTACCTTGAAACCTTCCACCGAAGGCACGATCAACTACGAACTGATCGACAAGCATATTAATGTGACTCCTTGTAGTGTTATGTTCTTTTGTAAATCCGTGACCTGCCATGAGTTTGTCCCAGTAAGGGTTCGGGGACCTGCTGGTTAACTGCGATTTTTCATCTCGGGCTGGGCGATGATATGCCTCTTGCATGAAACTTTCGAGCTGATCCTTATGGCATTGCCCGCAGGCCTCCCACGAAAGATTGGTGCCTGGTCTCGTGTCAGCACTAGGCGATTTCAAGTGTTTTTCGAGTCCACTGTGGCACTTGATACAGTTTAGCTTGGCATGCTTCCCCATCTTGTGCAGATCCTTGACCGGCGCGTGGCAGCCATAACAGACGTCAACCTTTACATCCTTCTCTCCGGACTTCGCCTCAGCTGACTTCGCTGGTTTGTACTTCTCTGCGTCGGCGATTGTGTAATACATTCCTGCCATCATTACGGCTACGACCAATACTAATACTGCATAAATCTTCCTTTTCATTGCACCCTCCTTAGTGTGGTTATTAATACGAGAATTTGTGCTGCAATTTTTTTGCTTTATCGTCTCATTTCAGCTCAGTATTGAGGCCCTTGACTCAGACTCTTCCAACATACTGTATGTACACACAGTACAAGTCTATCAAGCTATAATTTATAGTCAATTTAATAATATTTATATAAATGAAACTTTATAAATAATTATCGTAGTTGCTTGATACTATGCTCTTTGTACGTGACTTTCTATGATATGCGTCATATTCTGCCACTGTTTTGTTGTATAAAATTGGCTTTTGTCTGAAGCGGAAACGATTTATGACTGGAGATACTCTACAGGTCACGCTAAAGGGAAATTAGGGCGAGTTTACTACAGAGGAGGAAAGACATTATCTGAATTACTTTATTAAATACTTTGCGGTGTCAGCGCACCTGTTATTGTGGCGAAGTAAAAACAGCTAAGGGCTCTTGCGAGCCCTTATTTATTTACAGTTTTTTCTCTCTTTGCCCGATACCTTCGGGGTTGGTACAGCTCAGGTCGGAACCCCAAGTCTAGGGAAGACATAAACCTGCAGTATAATCCAGGCTGCGATAATGCCGATTCCTACAAGCAGGTCGTGCACTAATCTTTCTTCTCGGCCTTGCTGGCCTTGTCTGCTTTTGCAGCCTTACCCTTTGGCTTCTTGACAGCCTCATAATCAATGAACTCGAGAATTGCCATCGGTGCAGAGTCCTTGAGCCTCTGTCTGGTCTGGACAAGCCTGAGATAACCACCCGGCCTTCCGGCAAAGCGGGGAGCTATCTCATTGAAGAGCTTGGATGCAACATCCCTCGCGGTTACATACGAGAGAACCTGCCTCTTTGAGTGAAGATCTCCCTTGATTCCGAATGTGATCATTTTCTCCGCGATTCTTTTTGCTTCTTTTGCCTTAGCAACGGTTGTTTCAATCCTTTGGTTCTCAAAAAGTGCTGTTACAATACATCGCAACAATGCCTTCCTCTGGTTCGAAGGCCGTCCGAATAGTCTTCCATCTACCTTGTGACGCATGATATCTATTTCCTCCGGTCTTTGTGACGCTTATTTGCCATTTGTATCGGCATCTATCTTCATGCCGAGGTGGAGTCCCATTCTGCTCAGGATCTCCTTGATCTCATTAAGAGACTTTCTTCCGAAATTCTTTGTCTTGAGCATCTCAGGTTCACTCTTCTGTACAAGCTCCGAAATAGTCTTAATATCGGCATTCTTCAGGCAGTTATAGGAACGGACTGAAAGCTCAAGCTCATCAACAGTCTTATTAAGATTCGGATTAGAACCGGAAATACTTGGCCCCTCTCCGGTTTCCGAGGCTTCTAATTGAACAGTCTCATACTCTTCATCAGCCACAAAAATATCCATATGATCGATCAAAATCGAAGCTGCATCGGAAAGAGCCCGTTGCGGGATCACACTTCCGTCTGTCCAGATCTCAAGGATAAGCCTGTCATAGTCAGTCGCCTCTTTAACTCTTGTCTTCTCTACATCAAACTTCACTTTTCTGATCGGAGAAAAAGCTGCATCCACAGCAATCATGCCGACAGGGAGGTCTTCCTTCTTGCCATATTCAGACGAGAGATAGCCCTTGCCTTTTTTTATGTACACTTCGGCATTGAAATTCGCATTTTTATCAAGCGTCGCAATCGCCTGCTCCGGATTCAGGACTTCAATGGAGGAATCACTCTGCAGATCTGCACCGGTCACGAGCGCAGGCCCTTTGACATTAAACTGGGCTATTTTACTGGTATCGCCATGAGATTTGAACCTCAACTTCTTCAGATTGAGGATAATATCGATCGTATCTTCCTTGATGCCGTTTATGGATGAGAATTCATGAAGCGCGCCAGAGACCTTCACTGACGTTATGGCTGCGCCTTCAAGAGAAGAAAGGAGCACCCTCCTTAAGGCGTTACCTAACGTAACTCCGAAACCGCGTTCAAGGGGCTCAACGACAATCTTGCCGTAGGTGTCTGTTAATGTCTCTTCATCAAACCTGATCTTCTCAGGTAGCTGAAAGCCTTTTTTCTTCAGGTTCATCAGGCCTCCCGTATCTTAAATTTATATTTCAATGTATGGTTGATATTCGTTATCAATGATAAACCCGTCGCCGGCATTACTTTGAGTAGAGCTCAACGATAAGCTGTTCATTCGCCGTTAACTGAATATCTTCCCTTGTAGGCACCTGCGTGACCTTCCCCTTAAAGCTCTGGAAATCCATCTCGAGCCACACGGGAACGCCGCGGTGCTCCATCTTGGAGATATTGTCATTTATGATTACGATATTCCTGCTAGCTTCCTTGAGTTCCACAACATCCCCTACACGGACAGCAAATGAGGCGATATCAACCTTTTTGCCGTTGACAAGAAAATGGCCATGGGTAACGAGTTGCCGGGCGCTGTTTCTGTTGGGCGCAAATCCCATTCTGTAAACCACATTGTCCAGCCGCGACTCAAGAAGCTGCAACAACACTTCTCCGGTAACCCCTTTCTTGCGCTCTGCCCTGCCAAAGGCAGTTCTGAACTGCTTTTCAAGAAGACCATAAATTTTTCTTACTTTCTGTTTTTCCCTGAGCTGAACTCCATAGTCAGAAAGCTTGCTCCTGCGCTGTCCATGTTGTCCCGGAGGATACTGCCTCCTCTCAATAGCGCACTTTTCTGTATAGCATCTATCCCCTTTAAGGAAAAGCTTTTCAGCTTCCCTGCGGCAGATCCTGCATAATGCTCCTGAATATCTAGCCAATTTACACTCTCCTCCTCTTCGGCGGCCTGCATCCATTGTGAGGCACGGGGGTAACATCCTTGATGAGATTGATATCGAGACCGGCAGCCTGAAGTGCCCTAATGGCTGACTCTCTGCCCGATCCAGGGCCTTTCACATATACGTCAACCTGCTTCATGCCGGCATCGACAGCCTTCTTTGCCGCTGCTTCAGCAGCCATTTGCGCCGCATAAGGCGTGCCCTTCCTTGATCCTTTGAACCCCATATGGCCGGCGCTTGCCCATGTTATAACACCACCAATCTGATCCGTTATGGTCACGATAGTATTATTAAACGTCGCCTGTATGTAAGCAGCACCAGAGCTGATGCTTTTTCTATCTCTCTTGATGCCTTTCTTCTTCTGTGTCATCCTCTATGCCTCCTTCTTCTTGCCGACTACCGCTTTTCTCGGACCTTTTCTCGTGCGAGCGTTCGTCTTGGTCCGTTGCCCTCTGCACGGCAAACCGGCTCTGTGCCTTGTCCCCCGGTAACAGCCGATATCCGTGAGTCGCTTAACACTCAGAGAAATGTCGCGGCGCAGGTCGCCCTCGACCCTGTAGTCCCTCTCAAGCACGGCCCTTATCTTGACCGTATCCTCATCAGTAAGATTCTTTACTCTGGTGTCGGGGTTCACACCTGCTTCATTAAGTATCTTTTTCGAGTGCGGACGGCCGATACCGAAAATCCTTGTGAGACCTATCTCGATTCGCTCGTTCTTGGGCAAATCAACTCCGGCGATTCTTGCCAATTGAAACCTCCTTAACTTAACCCTGGCGCTGTTTGTGCTTCGGGTTGTCGCAAATAATTCTGATTACACCTTTTCTCTTTATTACCGAACACTTAGAACAGATTGGTTTTACTGATGATCTGACCTTCATACGCTATCTCCTTCAGTTCCTATTTAAACCTGTAAGTAATTCTCCCCCTGGTTAAATCGTAGGGGGAAAGCTCAAGCGTAACCTTGTCGCCCGGAAGTATCTTTATGAAATTCATCCTCATCTTGCCTGATACATAGGACAGTATGACCTGGCCATTTTCCAGCTCCACCCTGAACATTGCATTTGGCAGAGTTTCCACTATTGTTCCCTGAACTTCAATATTATCTTCTTTCGCCATAGAACGACAATTATACCCACTTTAATGAAATTTAGTCAATATTCTTGCCCTGTCGGGCATAACCACAATCGTATGCTCATAATGCGCTGACCGCCTGCCGTCCACAGTAACTGCGGTCCAGCCATCCTCCAAAACTCTTACCTCAAAGGTCCCGGCATTTATCATAGGCTCGATAGCAAGTGTCATCCCCTCTCTCAATCGGGGACCATGCCCGGGAGCCCCAAAATTTGGCACCTGCGGTTCCTCATGCAGTTGACGACCAATGCCATGCCCCACAAAGGTCCTAACAACGGAAAATCCATACTGTTCAGCATGGTTCTGTATGGCATGCGAAATATCACTTACCCGGTTTCCAACAACAGCCTTATCTATGCCGCAGTATAAAGCTTCTTCCGTCACTTTCATAAGCAAGGCAGCTTCCTCGTCGATTTTACCGACAGGGAACGTATAGGCAGCATCGCCAAAAAAACCTTTATACAAGACGCCTAAGTCTACACTGATTATGTCCCCCTCTTTCAGCTTTCTGGAAGACGGGATACCATGCACAACTTCTTCGTTGAGCGAAGCGCAGATGCTCGATGGGTAGCCCCTGTATCCCCTGAAAGCGGATTTTCCACCGAGAGACTTGATTCGGTCGTCAGCAAATTGCTCTATATCTCTTGTCGTTGCACCGACCGCAATGACCTTTTTCAGTGATCCCATCACTTCAGCTACGATCTGGCCGGCCAGCGCCATAATCTCTACCTCTTGAGGAGACTTAAGATAAATCACCTAATCCCTCAAGCAAGGCAATGCTTTTTCTATCCTCATACTCAGTATTATCTCTAATCAGCCTAATATACTCAGGCCTAATTTTTTCTTCCCCTGATCCTGCCTTTTTTCAAAAAACCTTCGTATGAGCGGGTAACGAGATGTGACTCAATCTGAGATACCGTATCAAGCGCTACGCCAACTGCAATAAGGAGTGATGTCCCCCCAAAGTAAAACGGGACGTTAAATCTCCGTATCAGCACTTCCGGTATGACGCACACGACAGCCAAATAAATAGCGCCAACAAATGTTAATCTCGAAAGAACTTTGTAGAGATATTCCGATGTTTTTTGACCTGGTCTGATACCCGGGACAAAGCCGCCATATTTTTTGAGATTATCGGCAATGTCAACAGGATTAAATACAATTGCGGTATAGAAGTATGCGAAAAAGAATATCATGCTTACATAGAGCATCGTATATATAACAGTTCCGGGTGAAAGCTGCTTTGCAAAAGCTTGTACCCAAGGAATCTCAATAAACCCGGCGACAGTCGCAGGAAACATAATAATCGATGAGGCAAATATCGGCGGAATTACGCCAGCCGTATTAACCTTCAGCGGCAGATGCGTAGACTGGCCTCCATAGACTTTTTTGCCCACAACGCGTTTAGCATATTGCACGGGTATTTTTCTCTGCCCTCGTTCGAGCATAATAATAGCAGCAACAACACCCACCATCATTACAACAAGAAATATCACAAAAAAGAGATTCAGCTCACCGGCCTGTATGAGACGGATAGTACTGATGATTGCATTAGGAAACCTGGCAACAATACCTGCGAAGATAATAAGTGAAATTCCGTTTCCAATACCGCGCTCCGTAATCTGCTCGCCAAGCCACATGATGAAAGCAGTGCCAGACGTAAGCGTAATCATGGTAATCAGCTTAAAGGCAATGCCTGGATTTTGTACAAATAAGCCACCCTGCATCTTCTCAAGTCCTGCTGCGATGCCAAATGATTGTATCGCAGCGATGAGCACTGTGCCATATCGCGTATATTTCACGATCTTTTTCCTGCCAGCCTCGCCTTCCTTCGCGAGTTTGCCGATGGACGGGATAACCACAGTCAGAAGTTGCATAATAATCGATGCACTAATGTAGGGCATGATACCAAGCGCGAATATGGTGACCCTTGAGAGTGCGCCTCCCGAGAACATATCGAAAAATCCCATAAATGCCCCGGCGTTCTGGGTGAGAAACTTGCTCAGCTCTTCACCATTAATTCCAGGAGTGGGGATGTGGCAGCCTATTCTGTATACCGTAAGGAGCGCAAGGGTAAAGAATATGCGGTTCTTAAGCTCCTCGACCTTAAATATGTTCTGAATTCTTGAAAGAAAAGTCAAGCTATAACACCTCTGCCTTTCCGCCGGCTGCCTCAATTTTCGCGGCAGCAGATGCGCTAAATATCATAGCTTTGACCGTCACAGGTCCCTGAACGGAGCCGTTACCGAGAACTTTAAGCCCACTCTTCATGTTCTTAATGACCCCCTTACTATAAAGCAGTTCAGGAGTGATTGTGCCTTCTGATCTCAGTTTTTCAATGGCATCAAGATTCACAATAGCGTACTCGACGCCGAAGTTGTTCGTAAAACCCCTTTTCGGCACTCTTCTCTGGAGCGGCATCTGACCGCCCTCAAAGCCGGCACCCTTAGGTCCCCCAGAGCGGGCTTTTTGGCCCTTGTGCCCCTTACAGGAAGTTTTACCATGGCCCGAGCCAACTCCTCGTCCAACCCTCTTTCTTCTTTTCCTGCTTCCCTCAGCAGGCTGTATATCTTCTATTCTCATAGGACGCCAACCTCCTGATTATTTATCTACTCGTTCCACTGCCACGAGATGAGAGACTTTGTGAACCATTCCCTTGATTGCTTCATTTTCTGCCTGCGTAACACTTCTACCGATCTTTTTCAGACCGAGCGATGCAAGAACCTTCCGCTGCTTCTCGGGAATTCCGATATAGCTTCTCTTTAATGTTATCTTCAGCATCAGCTTGCAGCCTCCTGTGCTTCCTCTTCACTTCGACCCCTAAGCCTTGAAACTACATCGGGATCTTTGAGATTCACCAACCCGTCAACGGTTGCCTTAACCGTGTTATAGGGATTATTACTGCCAAGTGACTTTGCGACAATATCCTGAATACCGGAGACCTCAAGGATTGCCCTGACCGCGCCGCCTGCAATAAGACCCGTGCCCTTCTGGGCAGGATTCATTACAACGCTTCCCGCTCCGAACCGTCCGATTATCCGATGAGGAATTGTCCCCTCCTTAAGCGGAAACTTCAGGAGACACTTCTTGGCCTGTTCGACCGCCTTCCGTATCGCCTCGGGAACTTCGGTAGCCTTACCCTTCCCAATACCAACCGTGCCGGCACCGTCACCGACCACAACAAGGGCACTGAAAGAAAATCTTCTTCCACCTTTGACGACTTTGGCGACTCTATTGATAAAAACCACCTTGTCTTTGAGATTCAGTCCTTCTGGGTCAATCCTTCCCACCTTACCTCCTTGCAACAATATGAATCTTCATTAAAATTCCAGCCCTGCCTCTCGCGCGCCATCGGCAAGAGCCTTGATCCTTCCGTGATACAGGTACCCGCTTCTGTCAAAAACGATCTGCTTGATCCCCTTTTCAACGGCCCTTTTAGCGATCAGCCCACCAACTTCTTTTGCCATCGCAATATTCCCTTTTCCCTTCGCACTCTTAAAAGATGCGTCAAGGCTAGATGCAGATACAAAGGTTACACCCTTTGAGTCATCGATGACCTGAGCATATATCTGATTCAGACTTCTATATACAGAAAGCCTCGGCCGCTCAGTCGTACCGATAACTCTCCTTCTAATGCGCACATGGCGCCTCTTCCTGCCTATCTCTTTACTCTTAGCCAAAATGTCCTCCTGATTAAAGCCTATGATTTCCGTCCATGGGCCAAATACTACTGACTATTTCTTGCCCGTCTTGCCAACTTTTAGCTTTAAGCGCTCTCCGGAATATCTGACGCCCTTGCCTTTGTACGCATCGGGGCTTCTTAATTCCCTTAGGTTGGCAGCAACCTGGCCGATCTTCTGTTTGTCAATACCGTTCAGGGTTATCTGCGTCTGCTTCTGATCAACCGCCGCAGTGATACCATCCGGCAGATTAAATTCAACAGGGTGGGAATAACCAAGGGTCATAACGATCTTCTTCCCCTGCACCTGAGCCCTGTAGCCAACACCGACAATATCGAGCACTCTCTGATATCCGGTCGTCACACCCGTCACCATGTTGGAGATCAGATTTCTTGTGAGGCCGTGCAACGCCTTGTTCTTCTTAGTATCATCAGCCCGCTCAACCACTATATTGGTTGCGGCAACCGATACTCTTGTCCCAAAAGGGTGCGCCCACTGCAACTCTCCTTTTGGACCCTTCACTTTTATAGTATTATCCAGCAATGTGATATTCACTCCCGATGGAATATCTACTGGCTTCTTTCCGATTCTTGACATCCCGCTTCTCCTTTTACCAGATATAGCAGAGCACTTCACCGCCAACATTTTCGCGGCGGCATGTCCTGTCGCTCATCAGACCTTTTGACGTGGTCAGCACGGATATGCCCACACCGCCCATAACCATCGGAACCGTATCATGACCGACATACACTCTTCTTCCTGGCTTGCTTATCTTTTTTATTCCGCTTATCACGGGTTCATTGTCGGGCGCATACTTGAGCGTAACCCTCAGGATACCCTGCTTTTTGTCTTTCAGAATCTTGTATGCCCTGATGAACCCTTCTTCCTTCATGATCTTGGCTATCTCAAGCTTCATCTTCGAAGCAGGAATATCAACCTTTTCAGCCCGTATCATGACAGAATTCCTTATCCTTGTCAGCATATCTGCAATTGGGTCAGTTACCATCCGTCACCTCTACCAGCTTGATTTTGTAACTCCGGGAATCTGACCCCGGAGCGCCTGATGTCTAAAACAGATTCTGCACATCCCAAACTTTCTGAGATAGCCTCGCGGTCTTCCGCATATCTTACATCTGTTATGGGCCTGCACCGCAAATTTCGGCGGCCTCTTTGACTTCTCTATCATGCATGTTTTTGCCATGTTCAATACCTCTCTAATTTCTAAAGGGAATGCCGAAGTAACGAAGGAGCGCCTTGCTCTCCTTGTCTGTCTTGGCCGAAGTGCATACGATTACATCAAGTCCGTGAACCATTTCCACCTTGTCATAATCAATCTCAGGGAATATGTACTGTTCTTTTAGACCTATAGCATAGTTGCCCCTGCCATCAAATGACTTGCCAGAAACACCCCTGAAGTCCCTGATCCTCGGCAAAGCAATGCTGATAAATCTGTCCAAAAATTCATACATGGAACTGCCTCTCAGCGTAACCTTGCTGCCTATCGGCATATCCTTCCTGAGCTTGAATGTTGCTATTGACTTCTTCGCCTTACAGACAATTGGCTTCTGTCCCGTAATCGTTGCAAGTTCCTTCTGAGCCGACTCAAGGAGCTTAATGTTCTGGATGGCTTCGCCAAGCCCGACGTTAAGCACAATTTTCTGTAACCTGGGGACTTCCATAATGTTGCCATAGGAAAACTCTTTCATCATGGCAGGAATGATTTCTTTGGTATATTTCTCTTTCAGTCGTGGAGTCATTATTAGTCAATGACCTCCTTGCATTTTTTGCATGTCCTATGTTTTTCGCCACTCTCAAGAACAGTCACGCCGACCTTCGTTGGCTTGCTGCACTTGGGACAGGAAAGAAGGACATTGGATATATGAACCGGAGCCTCTTTTTCAATAATGCCGCCCTGAGAATACTTTTTGTTCGGCTTCATATGCTTCTTGATGATGTTGATCTTTTCGACAAGGACTTGATGCTTATCCCGGTTGACTGCAAGGACACGGCCTTTTTTGCCCTTCTCTTTGCCGGCGATAATGACCACGGCATCTTCTTTCTTTATTCCTAAACTCATCTCTCCTCCTACAGCACTTCAGGAGCAAGGGAAATTATCTTCATATACTCTTTCCATCTTAGCTCTCTTGCGACTGGTCCGAAAATTCTTGTTCCAATGGGTTCACCCTGCGACTGACGACGATAACGTCTCCGAGTCCGGCATACCTCCTCTTTGATCCGCCGAGGACCTTAATACACTGAACCCTTTTAGCGCCTGAATTGTCTGCTACCTCAAGGATGCTGCTCATCTGGATCATTTTTTTGCACTCCTCGCCGATTTATCAAGGATTTCGAGGACAATCCATCTTTTGTCCTTACTCAGGGGGCGTGTCTCCGTGATCTTGACCTCATCGACAACTTTGCACTGATTGACCTCATCATGGGCCTTGAACTTAGAGACTTTCTTCACCGTCTTTTTGTAGACAGGGTGCTGAAACATCCTCGTTACCGCAACGACAACGGTTTTCTCCATTTTATTGCTTACGACTTTTCCTGTATAGACCTTGTTAATCATGGTTCCCTTCCAGATCCTTTTTATGAAGCCTTTTGCTTGTTCTTCTCGGTTATTACCGTCAGTATCTTTGCAATGTTTTTCTTAATTGCTCGGATACGCATAGGGTTTTCGATCTCTCCCGTTGCCTGCTGAAATCTAAGATTGAAGAGCTCTTTTCTCAGGTCCTGCTCTTTTTTCCTGAGTTCTTCCACTGTCGTTTCGCGTAACTCTCCGGCCTTCATTGTACGCTCTCCTCCCTTTTGACAAACTTCATTGAGAGGGGAAGCTTATGAGACGCAAGCCTCAGGGCCTCTTTTGCCACATCCTCAGTTACACCCGACATCTCATAGATAATTCTTCCCGGTTTTATCACGGCTACCCAGTATTCGGGAGCACCCTTTCCCTTACCCATTCTGGTCTCAGCGGGCTTCTTGGTAATCGGCTTATCGGGGAATATTCTGATCCAGACTTTACAACCCCTCTTCACATGGCGATTAATTGCAATTCTGGCCGCCTCGATCTGTCTTGATGTTATCCAGCCCGGCTCCATTGCCTTGAGACCAAACTCCCCGAAAGAAACATCAGACCCTCGATAGGCCTTGCCGTTCATGTTTCCCTTCTGCATCTTTCTGAATTTAACTTTCTTCGGCATTAACATAACGTATACCCCTTATATCGCCGCTACCTGGGCTTCAGCCTTGCCAACTTCAGGCAGCACATCTCCTAAATACACCCATACCTTGACACCGATGATGCCAAATGTTGTCCTGGCCTGAGCAAAACCAAAGTTGATATCCGCCCTGAATGTATGCAGGGGAACTCTTCCCTCGCGATACCATTCCGTTCTGGCTATTTCAGCTCCGGCCAGTCTGCCCGAGCAGGTTATCTTTATACCAAGAGCTCCAAAGCGCATCGCTGATGATACCGACTTCTTCATTGCCCGTCTGAAGGCAACTCTTTTTTCAAGCTGCAGGGCAATATTTTCAGCAACAAGCTGAGCGTCAATTTCAGGTTTTCTGATCTCCTTGATGTCAACGGAAGCCTGCTTGCCACTCATCGCTTCTACATCCTTTCGAAGCTTCTCCACCTCGGAGCCTTTTTTCCCGATTATTATTCCGGGTCTGGCAGTATATATAATAAGCCTGATCTTCTGACCAGCGCGCTCGATCTCGATCTTCGACACACCTGCATGGAACAGCCTCTTTTTGATCTCCTTGCGGATCGCAATGTCCTCGAGCAGCTGGTCGGCATATCCTTTCTTGAGATACCACCTTGAATCCCACGTTTTGGTAATGCCCAGCCTGTTTCCTATCGGATGTGTCTTCTGGCCCAAAATCTCCTCCTGAATTATTCTTCGGTTAATACCAGTGTTATGTGGCAGGACCGCTTTTTAATTACATTCGATCTGCCCATTGATCTTTGCTCAATCCTCTTCATGGTAGATCCCGCATCAGCAACAGCCTTACTGATCACCCATGCCTCCGAGTCCGTGTTCGCGCTTTTCTGCTCCGCATTTGACATCGCGGACTTCAAAACCTTTTCGATAAATCTTGCGCCCCTGTATGGCATAAACCTAAGTGAAATCAGTGCATCCCCAGCCCTCTTTCCCTTAATAAGTTCCATTACCCGTTTAGCCTTGCGCGGCGTAAGTTTTGCGTATTTCTGAATTGCTTTTGCCTCCATAGAATCAGCCCTTTACCGTAGTGGTCTTGCCTGAGCCTGAATGGCCCTTGAATGTTCTTGTCGGAGAAAACTCGCCAAGCTTATGCCCAACCATATTTTCCGTTACATAGACCGGTATAAACTTCCTGCCATTATGCACTGCAAAGGTATACCCGATGAATTCGGGCAAGATTACAGAACGCCTCGACCAGGTCTTAATAAGCTTCTTATCGCCTGAAGTGACCATATCCTGCTGCCGCTTCAGCAGTTTTTCATCCACGAATGGACCCTTTTTTAATGAGCGTGGCAATTTACTTCCTCCTCTTAACTATGAACGTATTCGTCCGTTTATTGCGTCTCGTCTTGATCCCCTCGGGCACACCCCAAGGAGTACATGGAGGCCGCCCACCGGAGCTCCTGCCCTCACCACCGCCAAGCGGGTGATCCACAGGGTTCATGACAACTCCTCTTACATGAGGCCGCCTGCCAATCCAACGGGATCTGCCGGCCTTGCCGAAGGATATGTTCTCGTGCTCGGGATTACTCACCTGGCCAACGGTTGCCATGCAGCGAGCAAGAACCTTTCTTACTTCACCGGACGGCATCTTGATCTGGACATAGTCATCATCCTTTGCGATCAGCTGTGCCGAAGTCCCAGCGCTTCTAACCATCTTTGCGCCCTGGCCAGACTTCAGCTCAATATTATGGATAAATGTTCCAAGTGGCATATCGCTCAGCGGCAATGCATTGCCAACCTTTATCTCCGCACCCCTACCCGAAACAAGCTCATCTCCCACACCAAGACCTACGGGAGAAATAATGTATCGCTTATCACCGTCCCGGTAACTCAAGAGCGCAATGCGCGCTGATCTGTTCGGATCATATTCAATCGTGGCAACTGTAGCTGGCACGCCAACCTTGTCTCTTTTGAAATCGATAATCCGGTATTTTGTCCTGTTACCGCCGCCTCTTTGCCATGCCGTTACGCGCCCAAGATTATTTCTTCCGCCAGTCTTTTTAAGGTTTTTAACCAAGGACTTTAGAGGCTTATCAGTTGTCAACTCAGCATAATCCATAACTGTGCGGAAACGCCTGCCGGGAGATGTTGGTTTATATTTTTTAATTCCCATTATGCACCTTCGATGAAATCGAGTTTTTCTCCCTCTTTGAGGGAAATCAAGGCCTTTTTGCGGTCAGACGTCTTTCCGGAAAACTTTCCATATCTTTTCATCCTGCCGTGCGCCTTGATAGTTGCAACCTTCTCGACTTTTACTTTAAAAAGTTCTTCGACCGCTTTTTTTATCTCTATCTTATTCGCTTCTCTCGCAACTTCGATAAGAACCTTATTCTCAGACTCCTTCAGACTGCTTCCTTTTTCGGTAAAGAGAGGCCTCTTAATTACATCAAAAACATTTTTCATTTCTTTCCCGCCTCCGCAAGCATCTCAACAGCCTGCTTTGTGATCAACACCACGTTATGCACAGCCACCTCATAGGTATTGAGGTCCGTCACTCTGGCGACCTTGACTCCCGGAATGTTCCTTGCCGACAGGACAACATTATCATTTTTCTCGGGCATAACAATCAGCGTTGACTTTCCGTCAAGCCCAAGATTTTTGAGAATCGCAAGAATGCTCTTGGTACTCGGCTTATCAAGAGATATTCCATCAATAACCATTATCTCGTTGTCAGCCAGTTTCGCAGAAAGAGCACTATGCAACGCAGCTTTTTTTGCTTTCTTCGGCAGACTGTAAGAATAATCTCTCGGCTGAGGTCCAAATACCGTACCTCCACCCTTCCAGAGAGGTGAACGGCTGCTACCTGCCCTTGCACGCCCCGTTCCCTTCTGTTTATATGGTTTCCTGCCACCACCACTTACAAAACCCTTGGTCTTTGTCGCAGCGGTTCCCTGACGCTGATTAGCAAGGTAATTCACGATGGAGTCATGCACAGCTCCCTGCTTTGCTGCTACACTAAACACCGCGTCAGGAACATTTATCTTGCCAACGGTTGAATTGTTTTTATCTTTTATATCGATTTCTGCCATCTTAGTTTTCCTTTCTGATTTCGAGATATGTCCCTTTTGATCCGGGGACTGCACCCAAAATAAGAATGAGGTTTTGCTCGGCCTTGACATCTACTATCTTCAGGTTTTTGACCGTAACGAGCTCAGAGCCCATATGTCCAGGCATCCCCTTATTCTTCCAAACTCTGGAGGGGAAGGAGCTTGCGCCAATAGAACCAACTTCTCTATAGGAAGTAGATCCATGGGAGGCAGGGCCACCAGAATAATTGTGTCTCTTCATTACACCCTGGAAACCCTTACCCTTCGATACTCCGGCCACCGAGACAAGATCTCCCTTCTGAAACTTGTCAACTGTAATCATCTCGCCGACCTTGATGTCGATCATCGGAAACTCCTTAAGGAGACGATAATAGCCCGTTCCAGCCTTCTTGAATATACCCTTCATGGCCTTGTTCACATTTTTTTCTTTCTTGATTTCACCGAAGCCGACCTTGATAGCCTCATATCCATCGTTTTCTTTTGTCTTTATCTGCAGAACACAGCACGGTCCCGCCTCAACAACAGTCACAGGATATATCCTGCCACTTTCATCAAAAACCTGGGTCATCCCAAGCTTTCTGCCAAGAATTCCTGTCATAGTTTTATCTCCACATCAACGCCTGCCGCCAGCTCCAGTTTCATGAGCGCGTCCACGGTCTGCGGCGTTGCATCATGTATATCGATCAGCCTCTTGTGTGTCCTGATTTCAAACTGCTCCCTTGACTTCTTATCAACATGGACAGACCGCAACACCGTTATTTTGCTGATATGCGTAGGAAGGGGAATAGGCCCCGCAACCCGCGCACCCGTTCTTTGCGCTGTATCCACGATCTCTTTCAGCGACTGGTCAAGGACCTTATGGTCATATGCCCGCAATTTTATTCTTATCTTTTGATTCACGTTTAAACCATGACCTCGGTGACGACACCGGCACCAACCGTGCGACCACCTTCTCTGATTGCAAACCTTAATTCCTTCTCCATCGCGATCGGCGAAATCAGCTCTACCGTCATACTGACGTTGTCACCAGGCATTACCATCTCCACGCCCTCAGGCAGCTCTGCTACTCCGGTCACGTCCGTGGTCCTGAAGTAGAACTGCGGCCTATAG
>JACRLO010000026.1 GCA_016235245.1 Nitrospirota bacterium
AAGCACGTGCTCGCCGGTTCCTCTTGAACCCATTCGCTATGCAAAATTTTAGTAGTAGGTATAAAGCCTTGCAACTTCTCCCCCGACAATTTTTGCCGCCTTCCCTAAATCTTGTTTAAACAAATCAGCATTATCTCTTGAATATTTTTCAAGAGCGGGAATTTCCTCTGTCGATGCATATGAGGAACCTGAATCCGTGAAATTTTTGCAGTAAAAAACGTCTGTATTTTTAAATAACATGTTGAAATTTAACAAAAAATATTGCAATATTCGCCTGTCGAAAAACATCACTCAGCAGGTGAAAAAATGAAACGATTTATTATTGAGCGCTCCTCGGACGAATTTTATACCTCTCATTCCGGCCTGGCCCTGGTAGGGTTATGTATCAATCGCTATACCAGCTTGAACGCCAGGCTGAAAAAGGCGATCCCTGACACCAAGGACATTGCCAATACCGATGTCGTTCGCAGTTATCTCGGGCTGCTCTCGCTTGGCAAAAGCGATTTCGAAGCCATTGCCGACATGAAAGAGGACAAGTATTTCCAGCAATCACTTGGCATAAAAGCAGTTCCCTCGCCGGAGACTTTACGCCAGCGCCTTGATGAAACCGCAATAAGTTTTCAACCAATCGCCTCCTCAACCTACACGGAGTTCATCGAGACGGCCAAAGGCAAAGTAACCCCCCTGGCCATGGGGCATGTTGCCGTCGATATGGACGTCTTTTGCATGGACAACTCCGGCACCAAAAAAGAAGGGTGCAAACATACCTATCATGGTTATGATGGCTATGCCCCAATAGCCGCGTACATGGGAGCGGAAGGCTGGTGCATTAATCTTGAGTTCCGAGAGGGAAGCCAGCACAGCCAAAATAACTTTATCCCCTTTTTGCGGGAAACCATCTCCCGCGCCAAGTCTTTAACCAAAAAAACACTGTTGTTCAGGCTTGACTCGGCCCACGACGCTGCCGAAACCCGTGCAACGCTTTATGGCAAAAAGAAGGTCGATTACATCCTGAAATGGAATCCCCGCACGCAGGATCTTGCCGCCTGGCTGGCCCGCGGCCTGCAGGAAGGGGAAGTGAGCGAACCCCGGCGGGGGAAGCGGGTTGCCGTGTTCAGTTTCAACCAGCTGCAGGAACACGAGGGCAAGAAGTTCAACAGCCGCCTGGTGGTCCGGGTTGTTGAAAGAACCATTGACAAGCGTGGTCAGCTGCTGCTGGTCCCGGATATAGAACTTGAAGGCTGGTGGACATCACTTTACCTGCCGGAACAAGAGATCATCAAGCTTTACCAGGATCATGGCACCAGCGAGCAGTTTCACAGCGAATTTAAAACCGACATGGATCTTGAGCGGTTACCTTCCGGAAAGTTTGCGACCAATTCCCTGATCATGTCGCTGGCCGGCTTGGCTTATAACATCTTGCGGTTCATCGGCCAGCTTGGCCTTCTCGGTGATCGCTCGCCAGTGCGCCACTCGGCGAAACGCAGGAGAATTCGTACCGTCATCCAGGAATTGATGTACCGGGCAGCCAGATTGATAGAAACCGGCAGACAGCTGAAACTGAGGTTCAGCCGCCATTGCTACGCATTTGACGCGTTTCAGCGCGTTTATAACCGGCTTGCCTTTGGTTAATGCAAGAACAGAAGAAAAATATTGCCGGAAAGTGGCTGAAGAGCAAGCCCTGCCGGGCAACTGCGTCCAAAAACAGGCAAATAGAGCAATTTTTCAAAGAACAACGGGGCCGATGCCCCAATTTACCAGCAATATGCTGGCAATGGATAAATTTTGGTAATTCTGAAGCGGAAAATTTTTTCGCGCCCCACAATTTTTAGGGGCAATCCGGGATACCTCACGGATTCAGGTGGCTGTCTCTGCACCTTTTGGAAGTTTACCCCCCCCCAAAACAAGATGACCCCGTAAAAACTCAATTGGGATTTTGCTGGCCAAAATTTTCGTAAGCCTCACATGAGGCCAAAAGTGTTACAAAAAATGAAACGAGTAGCACTATTTGCTCTTTGAAATTGCCAATAACGCCATAAATGGCCCAGCCTTCGGGCGCAAATGGTTTCCTGCCGCCATTTTTCTTCTTTCGAAGCGCAGTAGCGGCTCTGAAGATGTTAAGGCCGAGCGCCTTGAGCACGGCAGCGAAGGTGACAGCTTTCAGCCCTCGGACTCGAAGCTGCTTTACCCCTGTTCGTCTGCTATACTCCGACATGGTAGCCTCCACCCCTGCCCGGAATCTGTATTTGTCTCCGAATTCCGGCGATTGCTCATGTTGCCGCCGGCGCGCCAGGCGGATATCCTTTTCTTTGTAGCGGACGGAAAAGGCCTTTTTGCCTTCCTTGGCCGGACATTCTTCCTGGCGCGGGCAGCTCCGGCAAACAGCTGGCTGAAAAGCGGCGCCATGGTTTCCTTTTTTATGTTTCACTGTTGCCGGGGTACACCCTTGTGGACATGAGATGATTTCCCCCTGCTCATTCAAGGTGAAATCGGCCAGGGACAAGCCTTTGTGGTTTGCCGTCCCCATGGCCGGCGCTATCACTTGAACGCCGTGTTCCTGTTCGGCTTTGGTGACATTGTCATCGCTGCCGTAAAGAGAATCCGCCAGGATCTCGATGGGCGCCATATCCTTGCGGGCAGTCTCAACCAAAGCCGGCAACAGGGCATTCGCATCATTTTTATCGGCTGATTCAACCTCAATGTAGGTGATCAGCGAAAGGTTCTCTTTGTCCGGTTCAGGCGAGTAGGTCTCCGCCACCTGCACCTGATACCCTTTGCCTTTGTGGCCGCTGTATCCCGCATCCGGGTCGGAAGGGTTCTGGAGAGAGTCGGAAGCGACATCCTTGTTCGGTTTTGCCGTTGCCAGCTTTTGACCGCTTTCCGCTTGCTCTGCGACCAGGCATTGTTCCTCGAAAAGGCGGACAAGCAGCTTGAAACTGCTCATGCTGTTCACCGTCTCAACGGCAGTGAACCGCTCGACCAGCAAAAAAATATCCTGGGCGAGCTGATCGAGGGTCCTGGCGGATTCGGAGGGTTTGACGATGGAAAAGATGGCCTCTTCTTTTTTGTTGAGATAGCGCGCGGTCAACGTGCTGTCGAGTTTGTCAAACAGGAGGCGATGATGCCTTTTGAGATTGGCGAGAAACTTTTTAATTGTTTTGGCAAACAGACTGATGCGCCCCAGATGGCGCATGTTTGACCGGATATGCACCGAGTCCATCCGCTGTTTTGTAAAATCGACCTTGAAAACCATGGCAAGCTTGGTGGTAGCCGCGTCAAAGATGGTATGGTAAAGGCCCTCGCTGGTTAAGATGTCGCGCATGGACCAGAGGCTTTTGAGGCTGACATAGGAATATTGGTCGGAATTACTGGTGATATTAAGGGCATAGTGCCACTTGATGTTGAACGAAAACTGCTCAACAGCTTCTTCGTCGGTAAGGTCATGCATCTGCTGCAGAATCATCAGGCCGACCATGGAGTATAGTTCCTTGGAGAGGCGGCCTTGGCAATCATGATAATGTTTGCGCAATGCGTCTACCGGCAACACCGGCAAAATTTCCTGCCGGAAAAGTCCTGCCCAGGACTTGTTCAATAAATCGCGCCGTTTTTCCCCCAAGTGGGCAAACGGATCGAAAATGTAGGGTTGTTTGTGGTTTTTCACATAAAACATAGCACGCCTCGTAATTGATTGAAATTGCGAGGTAATTAAAGCATATTTGCTGAATATAATCAAGCTGAAATGCTAAATTTATTGCGTAACATCAGCTAGATAGATAAAAAAATAGATTTTACGGGTTCATCATTTTTAGCTGGCCTTATTTTTCTAGCCTTTGAAATGTTTAGAAGATACGAAAAGGAGCTATTTTCGAAAGATGGTAAAATATCTTCAATAATCCCATGGTTCAGACATTGGTTAAACCGTCCGATTA
>JACRLO010000027.1 GCA_016235245.1 Nitrospirota bacterium
TCTGGATTATTTTGCCCATCTTTTTGCTACAATTCTTCTGAGTCATGGTGTGCCTCCTCTGGCTATGTTTTTCTCGACAAATTACATTACCAGTTTTGAGGTCACCATGATTCAATTGTGCGAAAAATATGATACGTTATCAGATTCTTCAATGTAGTCTTGTAATTTTCGTATCTTTCCTGATGAATCCGCTTGTATTACATGCCCGCAACATCGAAAAGCCAAAGAGTGAATATGCCAACATGCAAGTGCTTCAATTAGTAAATGGTCCAAATCAGGTTGATCTAAATGGTGACGGAAAAAAGGATATCGTTTTCTTGTCTTGGCGTGAGAACTACAATGCTCATGGTTTTAGCTTGTTCACGTTTTATATAGACTACCCAAATGACCTTGAGCCAGAGAAGCATTGGCATCTTGTCACCTTTCCGGATGAAAAAGGTCTTCCCCTTAAGAATGGTGTTGCAACCATGGAGGGAGCGGATTGTTTTTTGCAAGATATTCGAGTTCTTCGTTCGGCTTCACAAAAGAAGATGCCCATTGTGCTAATAATGGGAAAGCGAGAGTTTGGTGAATCGTATGCTGATTCAGAATCAGTTGAATTCATTGTATACGATCTAAAGCATAATAAAGAAGGAGGACTCGGGGAACCTACTTTCCACTTTGAACCAAAGAAAACAATAAAAGGGAAGAAGAAATATTGCGATATAAACGCAGCCTTCGCAGAAGAGCTCGGCATCGGTAACTATCAAAAAAAATAAAAGAAGCCGAACAATAACGTCCACACCGGCGCGGAATAATGCTAATTTGATTTTGACATTGGTTGTTACCCGCGCGGGTGACGCATCTCGTTCCCATCCGGCGCTGCGCGCCGAATGGGAATCAGCAGAAAGAGCATACAGAAAACACCTCAGTACATTTTCAAAAAGAAACCATACGGATCTGTGGCAGAGAACAAGAACCACGATTACGACAGACACACTCGGACCGAGCCAGTGATTGTATTTATTGATGATTACTGAATAATGGGGCTATGTTTGGGGCATGAGAAGTGCCCGGTAGGCACGAGATGATGAACCAGAGATCAGGGAGCTTGGCATCGGTGCTTTAATTTGACTGCCGCCTCTGGCATAATGATACATATGAGATGATTTTTGATCTGGACTGCTCTGACGGGCCGGCCTAAAAAATGAGGGAGACATGTTAAAAAAGGCTTTACTTATCTTCTTACTATCTGCGGGTTCCATAACATCAGGGATTTCTATTGCCGAAGGAACAGCCCTGAATCCAAATCCACCGGCTGCGGCAAGCCTGATATTCATCCACCATTCAACAGGTGAAAATTGGCTGTCCGATACCGACGGGGGCCTGGGTATCGCGCTGGCCAATAACAACTACTATGTGAGCGATACCAACTACGGGTGGGGTCCGAACGGCATAGGCGATTATACCGACATAGGAAACTGGTGGAGCTGGTTCAGGGGGCCGGACAGCCAGGCAATACTGGGCGCACTTTATAATGAGAGCGGTCAGAACGCCGCCTATTCACGTCTTTCTGTAAAGCCCGCGGGTGAAAATCAGATCATCATGGTTAAGTCCTGCTTTCCCAATTCCGCACTTCAGGGAAATGCATCTGACATCGTACCGCCGATCGGCAGTAACCCCCTTACTGCTCAGGACAGCAGTTCAGCGTATCATACAATCGCAAACGCAAAGGGCATTTACAACGACCTGCTGAATTATTTTGCTGCGAGGCAGGACAAACTCTTTATCGTTATTACTGCGCCGCCGTTGAGCGACGGCACCTGGGCCAATAATGCCAGGGCGTTTAACCAGTGGCTGGTAAAGGAATGGCTCAAAGACTATCCATATAAGAACGTTGGAGTGTTCGATTTTTACAATGTGTTAACAACCAACGGAGGCAATTCAAACGCCAATGATCTGAGCCTGAACACAGGAAATCACCACCGCTGGACAGGATCTGCACTGGCGCACATCACCGATGGCGACGACGATCTCGAGCCTAACACCAACGAATATCCGAGCGGCGATGACCATCCCAGTATGGCAGGCAATCAGAAGGCGACTGCCGAATTTCTGCCCGTGCTCAATATTTATTACAACTGCTGGAAAGGGACGGGTGGCTGCCCCAATGACGGGCAGGCCGGCCGGATTCGGCCTGACATCAAGGCAAACGGCTCAGATGGGCCCCTCACGGTCAGTTCAGATAACCCGCTTCAGCTTTCTATCGATCTTGCCCCCGGAGAAGGTAACGGAACAAACGCCGACTGGTGGGGTTATGCGGAGACGCCGTTTGGATTATACTATTTTTCCCTGCCGAATTTGTGGAGCCCCATCGGCAGCCTGAGCGGCATGCCGGCTGCGTATCAGTATGCCTTATTTGGCCTCCCTACGGTTTTTCTTGACTGCCAGTCCGGATTGCCGGCCGGCAGATACACTGTTTACTTCGGGATAGACACCACTATGAACGGACAGGCAGAAACCTCCCTGTCTTATGTTGACAGTGTCCAGGTAAATATAACGCAGTAGCTGGAGCAGCCGGGACGCTATTGATGAGGCAGTAAGCCGAACGTATGACAGCAAGAAACCACTCAGGTCTTGCTTCTTGCCGCAGCTTGAGACCTGGGTTTCCAACCAGGCTCAACGCTACAGCATCAGGCAGGACATTGATATGAGCCCCATGCTGATACAAGCCGTCGTATGGATGGTGATGGCGCTGATATTGTATACCTGGGCGGTCTTCAGCGGACGCCGCCAGGGCCTTCACCGCAAGCACCTGATCATTTTCGGCGCAGGCCTGCTCTGTGACTTTTTGGGAACATCCCAAATGAACCAGATCTCAATTGCATACGGCAAACCGCCTGTATGGCACACGATACTAGGGATCGCTTCCCTGTCCGGGATGGCATTCCATTTCCTTCTGGCCCTGATAGCCTCCGGCACAAAACGGGCTGAAGCCGCCAATCTGGTATTCCACCGCGTCAGTATTTCAATTTACGGATGCTGGCTGCTCGCTTTTATCGGAGGCGCTGTCGCGGGGATGATGAGAATGAAAATGATCTCCTGAAGCTGCGGGATCGCATTTCATGACCTGATTACATCCGGACAAAATTTATGGATAATAGTATCACTATGTTCAGAAAAGGCGACCTGCTCCGTTTGATCGATGAAGTGTCCTTGCGTGCCCTTGCCTCGGGTGCCCTGCTTCCGATCAGCACCGCGTCGGAGTATATCGAAGACAATGGCGTCCGTTTCGTGGTGCGCATCCTCTCAAACCTTGTATGCAAGGACGAAGACCGGCTGAAGAGGGCACAGGAAAAGAAGGGAGACCCTTTCCTGCCTTATGAAATAGACCTTTTCGTGGCTGACCTCAGCCTAACGCATCTGGCGCTTTTGAACAAGTTCAATGTCATGGAACGGCATCTGCTGGTCGTGACGCGGGAGTTCGAGGAGCAGGAGAACCTTCTCAGCCCTGCAGATTTCGAGGCCCTCTGGAGCTGTATGGAAGAATACGATGCCGTAGGCTTTTATAACGGCGGAGAGGCCGCAGGCGCAAGCCAGGCCCATAAGCATCTGCAGATCGTTCCTCTGCCGCTCGCTAACCAGGGGCCCTCAATACCGATCCAGCCGCTGGTTGATGAGATAGAGGAGATCGGCAGAATAAAGCGGCTTAGCAGTTTTGTGCTCCAGCACTCTTTCGCCCGTTTTAAGCTGGACAGCAGCGGGTTTCCGCTTTCCCCTGTTTCCCAGAGTCTTGGCTTATATAAGGATATGCTTGCAGAACTCGGCATGTCGGTCCCGCGCGAAGGAGAAGCAGTAAAACAGTCCGGGCCTTACTGTCTGCTCGTTACGCGGCAATGGATGCTTCTGGTGCCCAGATCAAAGGAATTCTATCACGACATCTCGGTCAATTCCCTCGGTTTTGCAGGCTGTCTGCTTGTGAGGAAGCCGGAGCACCTGGAACTCCTCAGAAAAGAGACCGGGCCGTTCTCTCTTCTGAGAGAGGTTTCTCTTCCGCTATGAATAGGATACTGTTTTTGTCGGTTTTCGCATTTCTCTGTCTCATGCCGACCTTTGCCCATGCTGACTCTGTTCCGACTTTTTCTGATCAGGACCTGGAGCGGTATCGGAAAAGATCGGATATATCAAGCCCTTCTGCAGAGACCCCGGGCAGGCCCGCCTCAGGCGAGAGATCTTCTTCGCCCAAAGAGGGGGCGAGGAAACCGCTGAAACATGAGGTGACCTATACTGCCTTTGAAGGCGGTTCGCGCCGCGTGATCATACCGGTCCAGTTGAATGGCTCAGTCACTGCCAGGATGGTCCTGGATACCGGCGCTCCCGGCATGATCATATTCGACCGGCTTGCCAGGAGACTCGGGATCTTTGACCAAGACGAGGCCAAACTCATGACCTCTTCAGCAGGCATCGGCGGTCAGACGCCGTCCATTCTCACGATCGTCGATTCCGTGCAGGTAGGCAGCGCAGAGGATACATTCATTCCTACAAATATCGTAAGCTCGCTATCCGATGCCTTTGACGGCCTTATCGGCATGGATTTCATGGCAAACTATGCAATCAGGATTGACACGGCAAGACTCGTGGTTGTTTTCGAGGAGCTGCCGGACAGAGAATACATGCCGGGCGGTCATGATGAAATGTGGTGGCGGAGCAACTTCAGGAATTTTGCTGCGACCCGCGCTGAGTGGAAACAGTTCATGGTTTCCCTGGACACGCAGAAGATTGACCCGAACCGCCACAAGGAACTGAAGGAATTTGCGGTCAGACAATACCGCGAGGCCGACAGGCTCTTTACTAAATTGAACAACTATGCGATCACCAACTCGGTACCCATGCACTGGCGGCAATATTGATGATGGACAGGCCGAGAAGAGATATCGCGCAACGATTGATTCCCTGAAACAAGGCTGCGCCGCAGCAGGAAAAGGCTCTACTGCAGTTTCCTGAGTACCGCCTTCAGGATATCAGCCCGCGATATGATCCCGACAAGCACATTCTGTTCATCCACCACGACCAGTCTCCTGATCCTCTTTTCATCCATGAGCTGCGTAGCCTCGGCAATATTCATATCGCGCTTAATGGTCACAACAGGGGAAACCATGATATCTGCCACAATGTCTCCTGCTTTTTGTTCAGGAAGCTGTTCCCCCAGCATATGTTTCAAAAGGTCTTTGAACGTATGTTCCTTTCGCACCCCTATCATGGAGAGAATATCAGCCTGGGTAATCATACCGACCACATGGTTTTCCTTATCAACCACCGGCAGGCCGCTGATATTTTTTTCGGACAATATTTTTGCCACCGGCATGATATTTTCATATTTTTGGACCGTAATGACATTGGAGGTCATCACATCCCGAACGAGCATCTCAAAGCCAATGCTTGATTTTAAATGTTTGCAGCGATCGTTATTGTCTGTAGCACTCATAAAAAACTCCGCAGAAAAAATTAGATTTTGTGTTGTCAGTAAGGTTGTAACACGGACAGTCAGGGCATACGCCGAAAGTTATGGTTGACTCCCGCCGCCAAGATAGGTATTGACCAGCCTGATCAGTTCCTGTGTCTGGATAGGCTTGGGGAGATAGGCATTGGCGCCGATCGCAATCGCCCGCTTCCGGTCCTCCTCGGCCCCCTCAGTCGTGACCATAATAATCGGGATATCCTTAAAGGTCGCATTGCCGCGCACGAGGCTCACGAGCTTTAGCCCGTCCATTACCGGCATATTGATATCACAGAGGATGAGGTCGATCTTGTCGGACGACAGTTTTTTTAGTGCGTCAACGCCGTCCGTTGCCTCTATGACACGGGAATTGCCGATGCGCTTCATCGCAAAGCTGATCAACTGCCGCATGGTCGGTGAATCTTCTACCACAAGAATATTTGGCATCTCGCTCTCTCCTATTTCTTCGGCTTATCTTTCAGAAGGTCAAGGAACCCCTGAATGGTCGTCAGCTTCCTCTCGGACTGGGTGTACAGCCGGGATGAGAAGATCGCTGTTGCAGCATGACCGGCCAGGAGATTAAAGAGCTCATAATCGACATTATTGAACCCCGACTTCTGCGTAAGCAGCTTATAGATGGCTATGACGCCGATAACGTGCTCCTTTATCTTCAGCGGAATGCAGACGATCGGCTCAAGGGAGTTGAACTCATGCATCACGCTCAGGTCTTCCGCAAAATAGCTTTCGCCCTCCTTGGTCACTCTGCCGACAATGCCCTCTCCGATCTTTATCCGCAAAGAATCAGAAGCCTGTATACCTTCCGTAGCAACCGCAACAAGATCATTCGTCTTGTCGTCAATGAGCATGACGGCGAACTGCTCTGCACCGATAAGGTTGATCACGATCTCGACAACGATCCTCAGCACCTCGGAAAAATCGAGGGTCGAATGGAGCTGGTAGCTTGCAACATAGAGGTTGGCGAGATTATTGTTCTCCTCCTCAACCCCAAGATACTTTGAGGCAAAATCCTTGTTCTCCTCTTCGACCTCTATGAACTTGTCCTTCAGGGAATTCAATTCAAGTTCAAGAAGTCTTATCCGCTCATCATAGAGCTTGATCCGCGCCTCATCGCCGGAGCGCTCGGCAGACTCCTCAAGCTGGGCGACCCTGAATCTCAGTTTTTCATTTTCCCGGAGAATATCTTTTGTAAATTCTTCACCCTTCTTGAACATCTGGATGAATTCTTCAGCTTTATTGAGATAGCTGGATTCTTTCTCTACCACTTAATTTCTCCCTCTGACCGATGGGTTGTTTACAATTCTGATGATCTCTGCGGAAATATCGGAAAGCGGAAGGATCTTCTCCACGCCGCCGTTTTTGATCGCCTCTGCGGGCATACCGAATACCACAGCCGTCTCTTCAGACTCCGCTATAGTATACCCCCCCTGCGTTTTAATATCCAGCATCCCGTGCTTGCCGTCATTGCCCATGCCGGTCAGGATCACACCCATGGAGGCAATGCCGTAAAGCTCGGCAACCGACGACATCATATGGTCAACGGAGGGGATGTATTTATCTTCAAACCTGCCCTCCTTAAGCGATATCTGTTTTTTGCTCCCCCGCCTTTTCAGGCTGAGATGCTGCCCCCCCGGACAGATATAGACAGTCCCTGCCTCGATGATATCACCCTCCGCCGCTTCCCTGATCCTGACATGGGACATCCGGTCGAGTCTCTCAGCCAAAGGAGCGGTAAAGCCCTTCGGCATATGCTGGCTGATGACCATGGCAGCCTTGAAATCAGAAGGCAGCCGTGTCAGAATGATCTGCAGCGCCGCAGGACCTCCGGTAGAGGAACCCACCGCAACGATCTCGATATCATGCCTGCCCGTCTTGCCTTTGCCCGCCTCAACAACCTCTTCTTCCTCTTCCTGATCAAGCAGTTCGAGGTTCTTGCTCAGGATATCAAGCCTGATATTCTTGAGGCCTTTAATCTTTCTGAGAAGATCCTTTTCAATGGTCTGGAGTTCGATCGATGCACGACGCGTCGGCTTTGCAATGAAGTCAACCGCGCCAAGCTCAAGAGCCTTGAAGACCGTCTTTGAATCGGCATGAGACGTAACCATGATCACCGGCGTCGGCCGCTCCCGCATAAGCCACCGGAGGAAACTGAATCCGTCCATACCCGGCATCTCGAAATCAAGGGTGATGATGTCAGGCTGCAACCGCAGGGTCTTTGCCATGGCATCAATACCGTCAGTAGCAATACCTACTACCTCAAGGGTATTGTCTTCCTCAAGGATCTTCTTCATCGTCTGCCGCGTGTATGCTGAATCGTCTACAATAAGAACCTTTGTCTTCATTTATTCCCCATAGTGCCGTTCGGCTTTTGATAGACCATATCGTTTTTCAGATGCTTCAGGGTAAAGGCGGTTGAGATATTGATCAGGGACTCTGCATGGCCCAGAAGCAGATATCCGCCATCAACAAGTCTGTCATGGAAGTTCTCAATCACGCGCCGCCGGGAGGCATTGTCAAAATAGATCAGCACGTTCCTGCAGAAGATGACATCCATCTTCCCGAGAAACTTTGACTTAAACGGATCGAGCAGATTGAGATAACTGAAATTCACATGTTTCTTGGCCGCATCGCTGATCTTGAAAGAACCATCTTCTTCGACGAAATATTTGCTCATGAAATAGGGTTCTGTTGTCCGAAAGGAGTTTCTGCGGTACACACCGCGCCGCGCTGTCTGAAGCACCCGCTGGTTGATATCACTGCCGTGTACCTCAATATCCCATCCGTGAAAATGCCCCTTTTCATTGATAAGCATGGCTATCGTATAGGGCTCCTCTCCGGTAGAGCACCCTGCCGACCAGACCCTGAGCGTTTTCTTCTCCCGGTTGACGGTCCTCAGTTCTTCAAGGATCTCTTCACTGAAAGCCTTGAGCTGGTTCTGTTCCCTGAAGAAATAGGTTTCATTCACCGTAAGCACATCCATGATCGCCGTAAGCTCTTCCTCTGCCCGCTTGTCATAACGAATAAACCGATAATAATCCCTGAAATCGCTCAGGTGGTGATTCCTGATACGGCGCGAAAGCCTCTTTTCAAGAAGATAGCGGGAAGTATCGTCAAAATACAGGCCGCAATAGTCCTTAATGATGTCCCGGATCAGGCGGAAGACATCTTCAGGAAGAGGAATAATCTCTTCTTGCTCAAACACCCAGTATCTCCTCTACCGCCTTAATTACCGTAGGATCTTCTTCGGTATCAAGAAGTCTTTCAAGCTCAGTCCGAACTTCAGCCAGGCTATGCCTGCCCAGTGCTTTCACCGCGGCGATCCTTGCAGCCCAGTCTGGGTCCCGCAGAAACGGAACAAGACGGTCCGTTACTCCCTCAAACTCCGCCAGCGCAGCGATAGCTGTCCGTTTCACTTCGTCGTCTGCAGAGGTAAGCATGCCTGATATAGCGTTGCACGCTTCCTCGCCTCCCACAGCCTTCAGTGCCTCAATCGCTGTTGTGACCACAAAACCGCTTTCGTCGTGCAACAGAGGCACCAGGATAATTATTGAGTTTCTGTCTTTGAGCATGCCAAGAGCCCTGGCAGCGGACACTCTCACGAAATTGTCAGGGTCGACGGTAAGTATGGTAAGCGAATCAATAATGCCCTCGCCGCCGATCGCACCCAGGCTTAACGTCGCGGAGATCCGGATGTCAGGGTCCTCATCGGTAAGCGCATACTTGAGGTAACGAACAGCCTCTTCCGTCCCAATCTGGGAAAGAGCTTTCACAACCGCTTTCCTTACCGCCACCTTCTCGTCCTTTAACGCAAACCCGAGGTCCTTCACCGCACGATCGGCCTTCATCTTTCCCAGAAGACGCGCAACATTTCTCCTCAGCACAGGGGAATCCGATCTGAGCATTGCGAGAATTTCATGGATATCCAGAGAATACTGCAGCATGCCAAGGGCATCAACAGCGGCCTCCTGGACATCTTCGTATGGATCAGCAAGACGTTTTATGAGCATGGGCACCGCTTCGGACTTGTTCAGTCTGGCGATGCTCCTTGCGGCGATGGAACGCACGTGTCCGTCTTCGTCGTTCAGAAGTTTCGCAAACATGTCATAGTACACCGGAGAAACAATTTCGCCTGCCACTTCGGCAATAAACCTGAGCTGATGGGCATTGCCCGAATCAAAAAGTCTGAGGAGTGAATCCGGTCGATCTCTGCCGATAAATACAAAGGCCCCCTTTACGTCATCCGCATATTCTTCCTCGTGGGATATGTCAAGGAGCGGCCCATATGCAGCCTCGTCCTTCATCAGCCCGAGCATGAGGATGGCAGAAACTCTCACTTCATTTTTATTCGACCAGGCATGGGCAATAAGAAGATCAATCGCCTTATCACCAAGTATCCTTCTGAATTCTGAGGTAATGACCTCGGCGCCGAGCCCGTTGTGATACATCTTTTCAATAGTCCGCAAGGCCTGTTCCTGGATGTTTTTTGAAGTCTCCTGGAGCAGCGCTATTACCGGTCCGAGCGTTGCAGGGTCAGCAAGCATGCCGAGGGCCTTGAGCACAGGCTCACGAAGCGGCTTCCGTTCCTTCAATGCCTCAAGCATAAGCGGCAGGGACCTGCTGTCCATCTGCTCTCCCAGCACATCAATAATAAACTTCCTCACATCCCTGTTGGAGGTCTTGAATCCCTCAATGAGAAATGGTGTGGCCTTCCTGCCGAGTTTAATAAGCGCTTCGATGGCAGAATTCCTTGCGCCTGCATTTTCTTCAATATACAGGAGCTCGATCATGCCCCGGATATATTGATCCAGGCCATACTCCTCAAAGAGGATATCGACAGCCGACTTCCTGACACGCCAGCTCACATCCGTCATTGCCTTGATAAGAAGCGGTATATATTGGGCATCTTTCCGGCCTCGCATCTGCTCGACTGCCCGGCGCCTGACCTCAATATTGTTGTCGTTATTGAGCTGTTTTTCCAGTTCCTGCACCGTTATCCTCCAGCAGTTCCTTTGATTCCTTTAACCATATCTTCTCCTCAGACGTCAGAAGGTTGTCTATATTAAGCAGTATGATGATCTGATCTCCCTTCTTGCCCAGGCCGGTCAGATACTCTGTCTTGAATCCCTTGAAAATTGAGGGAGAAGGCCTGAGGTCTTCAGGGTTCAGCCGCAGAATCTCCCTGATTTCGTCAACCAGAAAGCCAATTTTTTCCTCGCCGTATCTGACGAGGATAATCCGTTCCTTCTTGCCGGAAGGCTTCATCCCGAATCTCAGCCTGAGATCCATGACCGGTATGACAGCTCCGCGCACGCTCATGACCCCGGTAAGAAATCCCGGGAGTCCCGGGATGGAAAAGATCTTCTGCACCCGGAGGATTTCAAGCACACGGGAAATATCAATGCCAAAAATATCCCCGCCTATATTGAATATCGTGTATTTGGACATCAGCTGATCTTGAAGGCCTCCATCTCCTGTTTCAGGGCCTCGATTTCCCTAAAGAGCGTTTTAAGAGAATTTGAAACATCCTCCATGTTCTGCATGGTTACCGTCCCGATGCCATTGATATTCTCCATGGCAGCGATGACCTCGGTGTTCACCTTCTTCTGATTCGACTCATTTGTATTGATCTGGTTAATCCGCTCATTGGCAAGTTCAATATTCCTTGTTATAAGTCTTGTTCCTTCCGCCTGTTCTCCTGCGCCGCGTTTGGAAAGTTCAGCAACCTCTTTCACGTCCCCGACGCCCTCAAGAAGATAACTCAGCGCGTTTTCCTGCTCCTTGGTGGACTTGGTTACGCTGACAATCACCTTTTTAATGTCGTCTATTGCAGAGGTAATCTGTCTCAGCCCGAGCGACTGCTCCCCTGTTGCCCTCTCAATCGCCTTGGTCATGTCAGAGGACTGTATAGAAGCATTCAGGATGTCCCGCAGAGCCTCTCCGACCTTCACCACAAGAGTATTGCCGTCTTCCACTTTCAGTTTTGCATTATCAACCGAATAAACGGCATCCTTGATATCCTTCTGGATGGTTTTGACAATCCCGCCGATCTCCCGCGTTGAACTTGCGGTGCGCTCGGAAAGGGCGCGGATCTCATCTGCCACAACCGAGAAGCTCTTCCCATGCTCCCCTGCCTGGGCGGCAAGGATGGCGGCATTAAGGCTGAGCAGGTTCGTCTGCTCAGTAACATCCCGGATGACCGAGAGCACCTTCTCAATATCGACCGATCTGGCTCCAAGCCGCTGGATGATCTCGGCGGATTTCTGTACCTGGCCGGAAATACTTTCCATGCCTTCAACCGCATTGACCACGGACATCATACCAACACCTGAGGTGATTTCCTTCACCCTGTCGGCAATTGCAGAAGAATCGATAGCATGCTCTTCGACCTCCCGCACTGAGGCGCCCACCTCTTCAACCGAAGCAGAGGTATCCTCTACCGCAGACAGGGCCTCTGAAGAACTGGCCGATATGGACTTCGATGCCTGGGACATCTGAAGCACCACGGAATACGAATCCTCGGTCGAACGGAATAGGCGCTGTGTCTGGGACGACATCTCCTCGGCCGTTGCCTTCATCTGCAGCAGGGAAGTCACATTCTCGGTCGAAAAATTCAGAAGCTTTTCGATGCTGTCGCTGACCTCTTTTTGGGACTTATTCGCCAACTGTATCGAGCGGATACCGTTTTTGACGGCAACCGCCTGACTGCCTATCCCTTCGCTTGCGATGCGGTACGTATGGTCCACCTGCTTGATAGCCATACCTACATTGACAGCCGTTTGGCTGATCCTCTCAATCATCTGGGAGAGGCGTAGTTCGAGCACCCTGACGCCCTTCGCAATGCTGCCGATCTCGTTATCGCCAAGGTCAGGTATTGCCGCCGTAAGATCGCCGTTGGTGATCTTTTCTATGACGATATTGAGCTCATGCACAGGCTTCTTGATGTTCTTCTGAAAAAAATAGATCATGACAAATCCAAGCATTACCAGCGCAATGCCCTGGTAAAGGATAATTATGAGCATACTTTTTCCGATATTGTCATTAACGGTCTTGCCGGTAAAATGGAGTGAAACCTCTCCGAGCTTGGTATTGCCTGAATTGACCGGCGCGGTGATTACCATGGCCTTTTTAAAATAAAAGGGGTTCAGGGTACTGATCTCGGCGTCATCCGTCTTGATCTTCTCCCTGGCAACTTTGCCCTGGGCGTCAAAGATATGGATCGAGGTAATCTCCTCGTCCCTTGATACTTCATCGAGGTACGTGTCAATGAGCGCAAAATCATAGCTCAGGAGCGGCGCCATGCTCACCCCTGCCATGATCGATGCCGCCCGGTTCATGCGCATGGTAATCTCTTCAAGAAACGATGAGCGAATGTAGAGCATGAAGGCTACCGTACCGACAGACTGTACCGCCAGCAGCACGACAAAGACCGTTGCGACAAATTTGACTGTTATGGATTTTCCGAAAATCATTTGACTGCGACAGCCTTGTTCGCCTCGATGATCTTCGCACCCTTGGGCCCTTTTACAAAGTCGATAAACGCCTTTGCTTCACCTTTCGGCTCCCCCTTCACCACAAGGTTCATATTCTTGATCATCCGGTATTTGCCGTTTCTGACATTCTCCGCCGTTGGTGCAACACCGTCGAGCTTCAGCGGTACGATAGCCCCTGCTGAATCGTCAGTAGCGATCGTATCGGTAAAGCCGATCGTAAACGGCCGGCCGGAGAGTATCTTGTTCATCTCAGGATGGGTCGGCACGACCACCGCAGAGGCGGGCTCTTTCAGGTCCTTGAAACAGGCAATATGCTTTCTTACCGCTTCCTTGGTTGCATCGGCCTCAGGCCTTGTCAGCAGCAGGATCGGTTCGGCAGGTCCACCTACTTCGCTCCACTTCACCGTCTTGCCGGAATAAATTTTGCAAACATTTTCTGAAGAAATATCCACAATCGGTACGCTTTTGTTCACACCCAATACATTGGCCACACGTGCAATCTCGATTGCAGTGATGCCAAGCTTCTTCTCCTCTTCCTTCAGGGGGCGTGACGCCATACCTATGTCCACCTTGCCCTCTGCAGCTGACATGATGCCGCCCCTCGTCTCAATTGATTTCTGATTTACTTCAATCACCGTGTTTTTATGTTCAGCCATAAAGGCCTTGGCCAGTTCCGTGCCCAGGGAGATCATCCCTCCCGCACCGGCTATTCTGATCTTCTCTTCGGCAAAAGCAGAGCCTGTGAACATCACAAGCGCCGCGATCATGCCGAGCGCAATCTTTTTCGTTAATCCCTCATATGGGGTCCTTGACACACCTGTTTTCATCTTCTCCGTCCTCCTTTTGGGTTTGCTTTATATACCTATCTTGGACATCATCATGCGTATCGTGCTGTAATCCTCATCCTCCGCGTCAGTAAACCCGGTGTAGTTTTCATAGATCGCCTTCAGCACCGGTTTGGTCTCGGGATCATCTTCCTTCAGCCCCATAAGAACAGCCTTGAGATCCCTGCTGATCTGCGGGTCAAGGTCAGCTGAAGCCGTAAAATTGAATTCAGGGATGTCTTCCGAGAGCTTGAGCACCCTGATGCCCATATCCTTATGCATGATCGCTGCACTCTCTTTGACGCCCCCGGCGTCAAAATCCCCGTTGAGGACCGCCTTCAGGACATCGTCGTGATGACCGAGGTAATTGTAATACTGCAGATCCTTGAGATCTATTCCCTCAGCAAGCAGCATTGCCCTGGGCACAACATGGCTCGACGTCGAATTGATATCACCAAAGGCAAAGGAACGTCCCTTGATATCCTGCAGTGAATTAATGCCGCTGTCACTTTTTGTGATGATCACCGCCTTATGAAACGGCTTGCCGTTATTGAGGGCCTTCACAAGCACCTTTGCACCGAATTTTACATGGGCAATGCTATAAGT
Source organism: Nitrospirota bacterium (assembly GCA_016235245.1). NCBI lineage: Bacteria > Pseudomonadati > Nitrospirota > Nitrospirota bacterium. Next base: position 14,415 of record JACRLO010000027.1, read on the forward strand.
CGACGGCCCCATAAAACAGAATTGGGTGACACCCTGCTCAAGGTCCCTGATCGCCCCCTGAAAATCCACCGCAACCTTCAGGTCTATCTTTCGCTTCATTTTTTTGCTCAGATAGTCGGCCAGGGGGCTGAAATGCTTGAACATAAGCGCCGGCGTCTCAATCGGAACAATGCCCATCCTCAGAACACCGCCGGCAGACATGGCCTGTTCGCCGGCAAACCGGAACCGCTCCATCTCCGTAGAGATCAGTTCCGCATCCTTGTGCAGCTCCTTGACCAGCTGGTTGAGCTTGAAGGAGCGGTCCTTGTTCTCCCGGGGAATGTCCTTGATCTTCTCGACAGAGGACCAGATCTGGTTCGAACCGATCTTCTGCTCATTGATCGCACGCGAGATCTGCTGGCTCTTGTCAGAGACAACTTCTACGGCCTGTGAGATCTGTTTGCTGTTTAAGGACTGCTCATTCGTTGCCGTCCGTACATGGGTGGAGATATCGCGCATTTTTTCGGTTGACGTCTTGATGAGCTGTATGCCGCTGAACTGCTCGGCCATGGCATTCGTAATCTGTCCTACCATGCTGAGCACCCGCTCCATAGCTTCCGATACCAGAGAGGTTGCCTTTGACTGCTCCGCCGTAGAACGCTCTATCGCGGCAGCCATCGCAGAGGACTTCGTAGAACTTTCCACAATCTTTCTGAGCGCATCGGCAGCTTCCTGTGTCACCTTGAACCCGGTCTCAACCGACTTCAGCCCGTCCTTCATGGCATCGATGGCATCGCCCACTTCCTGCTGCACGGACTGGATAAGGAGACCGATCTCCTGGGTTGAGATCGACGTGCGGTCAGCCAATTGTTTGATCTCGTCAGCAACAACAGAAAAGCCCTTGCCATGCTCGCCTGCCTGGGCAGCAAGGATTGCCGCGTTCAGGGCCAGGAGCGTCGTCTGGTCAGTAATGTCGTCGATCACGGTCAGGATCTGGCCGATCTCTTCTGATCTGCCCCCCAGTTTCTCGATATATCCGGCAGTCTTTTCTACCGATATTTTAATGTCCTGCATGCCCTGTATCGTCTTGCCGATCGATGTCATGCCAAAGGTCGAGGCGTCGCGCTTGACCTGTTCGGAAAGCGTTGCAGACTCCTTTACCCGGTGATCGACCTCTTTTACCGAAGCGGCAATCTCTATGATCGCAGCCTGAGTCTCCTGAGCAGCACCCACAAGCGCGGCAGAGTTGTTCGAAACCTCCCTGCTCGTGGCATAGAGCTGTTCTATGGACGAAGAGGTCGCCTCCACCGCAACCGACAGGTCCTGGGTGCTGTTGGTGATCTCGGCAATGCTCGTAACCATCTCTTCCATGGACGCGGCAGTCTGTTCCGCTGATGCTGCCAGGCCATCGGTACCGTCTGCAATATCGGATATGGCTGCATTCATCTCTTCGATCGAAGATGAGATGTCTGCGATCGCCTCAGTCTCCAGCGCCGCACCTTCGACAATTTTTCTGGACTCGCCCTCCACTTCCACAACAACATGATTTACCCGTTTTGTAATGTCCTTGATCCTTCTCAGAATATCGGACAGGGAGAACATGGACTGTTTGATCGCCCTGCTTGCCCTGCCGATTTCATCGGTGCTTCTGATCTCGACATTAAAGGACATGTCTCCCTCTGACAGCTTCTGGGCCGCATCTTCAACAGACTTGACCGGCTTGATCACCATCCGTCTGATCATGAACCAAAGCACGGCACTGAAAAAAAGTGCTGCCAGGATCGTCAACGTGATAACGAGAACAATATATCCGAGCGCTTCCTTATATTCTTTTTCTATCGAGAACCCTATCTTCACCGCACCAAGTACGGCAGGGTCTGTTGCATGACAGGTCTTGCACCGTTCCTCATTTATGAGCGGTCTGTAATAGGTCATCTTCTTGACATCGCGGACGGAAAAGGATTTTTTCGTCTCCGACAGCTGCTTCATCACGGCACTCTCGCGGATTTTGCTGTCAGCGTTAAAGGCATGATGACCGTCATAATGAAGAACCACAAGTTCCTCAATGTTTTTTATATCCTTCAACTCCTGCATCATAGATTTTGTCATGTCCGCTTTTCCCTCAAGCATGGTGCGGGCTATTTCCTGGGAAATAATCGACGCCGTCGAATCGAGACTCGATTCGGTTATACTGTAGAGGCTCTTTTTCTCTATGGTCAGCACCATAAAACCGGCCGACAGGATCCCCACGACCAGCAAAATCATCACCAGGGTGAGGATCTTCAGTTCAAGCCTTTCTTGCATACGCCCTCCTTTATCCGATCTCAATGTTCATCGCATCTTCAGCGCGAAGAACCGAAATGAACCGCTTTTCGAGAATGACAATGCCCTCGATATATTTTATTTCCGCCTCGTTCAGGTGGGCAGGGGGCTCAATTACCCGGTCCCTGGCAACACTGACAACGCCCATAACCCTGTCGATTGTTGCGCCGATAAACCCCCGGGGGCCGGCGATAATCAGTATTTTCGCTTCCCTGCCACCTCCGGGATTGTCCTCAGTTCCATATTCGGGAGCCTCTCCCGTGGCCTTGAGATTCAGACGTGCCTTCAGGTCAAGGACCGGTATGATCTTCCCCCGGAGCGACGTAATGCCGATGACATAGTCCGGCATGGTCGGCACCTTTGTCATCTTCTGCAGCCTGAGGATCTCTTCCACCTCTGCGACCTTAAAGGCAAATTCCTCTGTGCCGATGCTGAAGGTAAGAAGCTCAACCTGACCATCGTCAACTTCCTGCATATTATTGCCGGACAGTTCCTTCTCATTGACCGCCGTTTTTTTCGTCTCAGGTTCGGGAGACTGAACTTCTTCGGGAAGAGGCTGTTCCTGTGTCTCTGTCTTCACCTCTGTCGCGGATAATGGCGCAACCGATGAATCCTGGGGAGCAGACTGGTCATCCGGCCGCTTCCCTGCCTGCTGCTCCTTCGCCTTTTTCCTAATTTTCGCTATATCCATGCAAACTCATCTCCCGGGCAGCCCCGTCGATTAACGAAGCGTCTATGACGCCTGCTTCATGGGCAAAACCGTCAAGCAGTGCAGAGGTGGCGATACTGTTAATCAGGCGCGGCACCCCTTCGGAATAGGTGTGAAGAAGTTTCAGCGCCTCATCAGTGAAGAGCAGCTGTTCCCTTCCCGACGTCTTCAGCCGGTGCTGGACATACTCCCGTATCTCGTCCTCGCCAATGGGGCCGAGATGATAATAGAGCCCTATGCGCTGCTTCAGCGGAATATACGCCTTATGGTTCAGCCTCTTCCTGAGATCGGTCTGTCCCACAAGGATAAGACTGAGAAGGTTTGTGTTATCAAGCTGGAAATTCGTAAGCAGTCTGATCTCCTCAAACGTGTCCTTGCTCGGGATGAGCTGGGCCTCGTCGATGATGATGACGATGGAGGTGCCTGCCTCATACTCCTTGTATACTTTTTCATAGATCGCATCCAGCAGGTCAGATTTGTACACAGAGGGGATATCAATATCGAGGCGTTTTGCAAGGGCACGCAGGAACTGGGCCGGCGTGAGCACCGGGTTGATGATCGTGACGATCTTGTACCGTTCGCCCAGGATATCCATCAGCGCCCTGGTCAGCGTTGTCTTTCCGCAGCCTACATCGCCGGTCAGCAGGATCAGCTCCTTCTCTTCAACCGCATACTGGAGCCGCGCAAGGGCCTCCTCATGGCTTCGGCTTAAAAAGAGGAACTTCGGGTCCGGCGTCTTGGTAAACGGCCGCGCAGTCAGGCCGTAAAATTCCTCATACATAGGCCGCCCCCTTCTGCTTCAGAAGCGATTCATCGATCAGCGACTCAATATCAAGGACAAGGATCACCTCGTGCTTGCCGATCTCAGCGGCCCCGGCAAAACCCCTCAGTTTTTTCAGGTACTCACCGAGGGTCTTGATAACAATCTCGTGCTGGCCGAAAAGCTCGTCGATCAGAAGACCGACCTTTCGTTCGCCGAATCCCACTACGACCGCAAAAGAGCGATCGTTCTCATCGCCCGGAAGACCCAAAAACGTGCTGACCCGTATCATCGGCAGCATCTCGCCCCTCAGATAAATTACCTCTTTCCATTCGATGGTCTGGATTTCGTTATGGTTCACGATGAGCGTCTCGGACATGGAAGTAAGCGGTACGGCAAACTTCTCGGCGCCAACCCTCACGATAAGCGCTTTAATGATTGCAAGGGTTATCGGCAGTGTCACCATGAAGGTTGTGCCGACATTCGTCCTGGTCTCAATATCAGCAAAGCCGCCAAGGGCAGAAAGCTTTTCCTTGACAACATCCATGCCGACGCCCCTGCCGGACATCTCGCTGGCCACATCCTTCGTGCTGAAGCCCGGCGCAAAGATAAAATTGATGATCTCCTTGTCTTCGAGTTCAACGTCGTCATCGATAAGCCCTTTTTCAATCGCCTTTTTACGCACCTTATCGAGGCTCACTCCGCTGCCGTCGTCCTTCACCTCCACAATTACATGGTTGCCCTTCTGCTATGCCTTAAGGGTGATGGTCCCCTGTTCCTTCTTTCCCTTGGCCTTCCGCTCCTCGGGCATCTCTATGCCGTGGTCGATGGCATTTCTGATCAGGTGCATAAGCGGGTCCACGATCTCTTCTGCAAGAAATTTGTCCAGCTCCGTATCTTCTCCATACATCTGAAGGTCTATCTGTTTGCCGATCTCCCGTGAGTAGCGTCTGACAATCTGCGAAAGCCGCGCAAAGATCTGTCCGATGGGGACCATGCGTATTTCAAGGACCTGGTCCTGGAGTTCTGCCAGTCTCCTCTCCAGGGTCTGGGAGATCTTGTGAATATCATAGACAAGAGATGTGTGGCCGTAGTTATCGATGAGCTCTGTGCCGATCCTCTTGACCGCCCCCTTGGCCAGCGTAAGCTCGCCGATGGTATTGAGGATTCGATCGAGCTTTTCAATATCAACACGGACCGTTGTCGACGTGCTTTTGAGATGCGTGTCCTGAATCTTCTGGCTGTCTGCGGAGGGCACTGCCGCAGGTGCTGCCGGTAAACCCTTCGGTGCAGAGAGCACCTCGATCTCGACATTAATCTCCTTCTTCAGATCCTCAAGGCGCCGGAGGCTGCCAAACATCAGATTAAAACCTATGGAGCCGTCCGGCACATTCGACGATGTGGGGAGCGTCGAGATAAGCTCACCCATTGTCTTGATCGTCTTTGTCATCGACTCAAGCGCCTTGTCGAAAATATCGAGGCTAAAGACCGCCTTGGCGAGATAGACGCCCTTGCCTTCCTTGATATTGGCTTTAAGCCTGTGCTCCTCATATTCAGAGAGCACCCTCATGATGGCAGGGTCAATGACACTCTCGGCCGGAGCTGCCGCACCCTGTCCTTTCTGGCCGCTCCTGAAGTTCTCAATGTCCGTGAGGTACGCGGCAATATCATCATTTTCCTGCTCGTTGCCGACGCCATCCACAAGACTGCGGAGGATATCGAGGTTTTTAAAAAGAAACGAAACAATAGCGTCGGTCACATCGACCTTGCCGAGCCTCACATCGTCCATAAGCGCCTCGAGGGCATGGCTCAGCTTGGAGATGCCCTGGAGTCCAAAGAGGCCTGACACACCCTTCAGGGTATGCATTGCCCTAAAGAGGGCATTGATGGTGTCCGGGTTGATGCCGGTGGTAACCGAATCCTGTATCTCAAGAATCAGGTTCTGTGATTCCTGCAGGAGATCTTCGGCTTCTGCAATGAATTCTTTCTTGGAGGTGCTCATGGGACCAGGATTTTCTTGATGATTTCCTGCAGCTCAGATGACTTGAACGGCTTCGTGACATAGGCAGTAGCGCCAAGGGCCATTCCGCGTTTTTTGTCCTCCTCACTCCTCTCCGTACTGACGATGATTATGGGGAGATGATTGTAGCGCGGATTGTTCCTCACAAAATTGATAAGCTCGAGGCCGTTGATGTCGGGCATGTTGATATCCGTAACGATCAGGTCATACTCCTGCTGAGGCAGCATTTTCAGCGCCTCAAAACCTGACCCTGCCTCGACCGTCTCATAGTCACCAAGTTCGTCGATAACAGCCCGTATCAGGGCCCTCGTTGTAGCTGAATCTTCAACAATAAGAATGGTTTTCACAGAATCTCCACATGTGCTGAGATTGTATCAGAACATCTGCAAAAAAATCTCTCCCGGACCGCTTCTTACCCCCTGCCTTTTTCCATTTCATGAATCCTTCTCTGAAGCAGCGACTTTTCGAGGGCAAGGCCCGCATGGCTGATGAATATCTCGAGTCCTTCGGTCTCGCCGATAGGGTCCCGGGAAATGGCATTGTCACAATAGAGTACGGCAGCGACCTTGCCCTCTGCAACAATCGGGAAAAAAGCGGCTTCTTCAGGCCAGGGGCCGCCAATCTCATCCATAAAATACCGTGTTACGTCATCGTCCTCAAGAGGCCCCTTATACGGCATCTGCTCCAGTATGATAGTCTTCAGAAACGTACTCATTTCAAGAGAAAGAACGATACCGCGGATCTTTTCGTCAGCCCTCTCCACTTCAATGCCGAACTGACCAAGCCCGATGATCTGATTTTTCCCCGCCATGAAAAGCACGCCCCGCTGAAAGATATCGCTTGCAAGCCTGAGGACCAGAAGCGTTATCTCGGAGGTCGAGTTCGGGAAACGGAGTTCCTGGGTCAGCGATTTAAGAGCCGAAATATCCTTACGCTCCGCCGCGGGAGAATCACCCCAGTTATCATCCCAGCCGGTGCCTGCATCTGCCTCTTCTTTCTGTCCGTGGTCTTCGATGGTGAAGGCCTGGGTCGGATCAAACGATGACTCTGCTGATTCGTCCTGAACCCTGGCGCCCTCCATAAGGAGATATTCAGGACTCAGGCCCTTCGAAAGCTCCCAACCGAGGTCCTGCAGTTCGGTTTTGTCTCCAATATCAAGGTCGTCAAGTTCAAACTGAAAATCGCCGCCTTCCCAGAGAAGGAGACGATAGATAACATGCTCAATTCTCTTTCTCGTTGCCTGCTCAAGAGCTTCCCTGCTGACAGCGCCAAGGTCCAGAAGGAGGTCGGCAAGGGATTGGTCCGGAAGCTTTTTTTTGACCTCCACCGCCATCTGAAAGACCGTTTCCTTGATCATGCCTGCCTTCAGCATGAAATCAGCCAGCGTACCTTCAAGGTCATCGGTCTCTGCCCTCACCACGAGGCCGTTCTTAAATACAATAAGTGCAGTGCCCTGTGCTCCCTTTACCAGAAATGTCCCCGTCTTCTTCCCGATACTCAGGATCTGGAAAATATCGGCAATGGCAAGGTCCTCAAGCCTTCCGGCAAGGCTCATCGCACCTCCGCACCCTTGGGAATGACAACCACGCCTCCTGGGCTCACGCTGAAGCGCTTCCTGTCTTCTTCGGGATCATACCCGATGGTCGTGCCCGAAGGAATATAGACGTCTTTATCAATAATCGCCTTGCGTATTCTGCAGTGCCTTCCGATCTCAACGTTTTCAAGCAGGATGGAATCCCTGATGTCAACATAACTGTTCACCCTTACATTGGGGGAGAGCACAGAACGCTGGACCCTGCCGCCGCTGATGATGCAGCCTCCGCATACGATCGAGTCGAGTGCAACGCCAAGTCGTCCCCCCTTATATTCCTGCGAGAAGACAAACTTCGCAGGCGGATACTGCCCCTGGTATGTCCGCATCGGCCAGCTGTCGTCATAGAGATTGAACTGGGGATCAACGGAGACCAGATCAATATTGGCCTCCCAGTATGCATCGATCGTCCCGACATCCCTCCAGTATTTTGATTCTTTCCTGTTTTCGTCCTTGAACTCGTGGGCAAACAGCTTTTCGGTCTTCAGCATCGCAGGCAGGATGTTCTTGCCAAAGTCGTGTGCAGAAGACTTGCCGGAATCAGTCTTCAGCTCGTTTATGATGTCTCCGGTATTGAAGATATACAGCCCCATCGAGGCATAGCAGTGCTCCGGATCACCCGGAATCGTCTTGGGATCAGAGGGCTTTTCCTCAAACCCGATGATACGCGAGTCAATGTCCACCTGGACAATGCCAAATGCCGGGGCAATGGATTTTTCAACCCGTATGGTCGCAACCGTACCCATCGCATTCTTCTGCAGATGGAAATCGAACATCTCGGCATAGTCCATTTTGTAGATATGATCGCCGGAAAGGATCAGGATATAAGGCGAATTCTCTTTTTCGATGACATAAATATTCTGGAATACCGCATCAGCAGTGCCTTCATACCAGCGGTCATCAATGCGCTGCTGGGGAGGTATGGTAAAGATATATTCACCAAGCTGCGGGTTCAGAAGGTTCTCCCAGCCAAGCGCAAGATGCCGGTCAAGAGAGAGCGATTTATACTGCGTGATCACCGCAATCTTCCTGATGTCCGAATTAATGCAGTTGCTGAGCGTAAAATCGATGATGCGGTATTTCCCCCCAAACGGAACTGCAGGCTTTGCCCGATGGATGGTGAGCGGGTGCAGACGCTCTCCTTTGCCGCCGGCAAGGACCACGGCAAGGACATCCTTCATCATCTTTTCTCTGCTTCTTTCCTTAACTTTCATCTCTGGCCCCCAGAAACAGGACTTGTGCCCTGCGGGTAAATGCATTAATGCCCTATACGCCACAAACAGATACGCTCTTCCGAAGCGACAGGGACAGAGCACCTTAAGCAGGTCTTGCCCACTCCCTGGACTTTTACCGCATATGACGAGTATATCAGTCAAAATTCAAGAGTGTCAATGAGTTAGGGTCTTCGTGGCGGACTGTTCAGAGACCTGAGATAACCACTTCTGTTCATGAAAATAGATGCAATCTGAAGCAGGAATCACACACTATCGGCAAGGTCATCCCTCATTATTTTAGCGGTCGGATTTCGATGCTGCCGCGGCCGGTTTTCACGAGCGCTTATCCCATAACAGACAGGCAGCACAAATGTATTGGTTGAAAGCAGTCTCTTTGGGTTATACTTTGCAAGCCGGATCGTAGCGTCTGCACCTAATTCAAGAAATCTGCGTTGAGAGGGCCGTGAGAGAATCAGCATCGCGCTTTACAGACGAACTTATTCTTTATTCAGGCCAGTATGCCCTCTTTTATATCCTGATGAACTTCAGCATGGACTTCCTGAACTATTTCAGAAATTTCGGCCATACCATGCTCCTTCTCATCCTCTTCGTGCAGACCACAATCCTCGCACGTTATGGGTCAAGGGGAAGGGTTCGTTTTTTTGGCTCACTCATTGCACCGCTGATATATACACTGGTAGAAATCCGGGAAGGGTCATCCTTTATTTTTAATACCGGCCATATATTTTTCTGGGTTTTTTCAATTATTACCGGCGCCCTTCAGGCTGTGGCAGCGCAGTACCCGGGCGGGAGCCGAAAGAAGATCATTGAGGCGCTTATCACAACGACAAACGTGATCATCTTTATCTTCCTCTATTTTTATTTTGATCTGAAGCTGTCCGCTGAGAAGCAGTATGCTGCGGGCAACATAGGATATGAGGCGATGCGAGAGAGACTCGATGTTTTTCATCTTCTGGAAGGGTTCAGGGCTTTTCTCTCCGACCCTGCACATATTTACATCATTTTTGGAGGTCTGATCCTCAGCCTGTCGCTCTCTATCGGAAGGATCAGGATTATCACGCTGAAAGAACGGATCAATGAGCTGTTTGGCCGGTATGTTGACAATAACTTCCGCGACGAAATTCTACGCCGGCCATCCAATAAATCATCAAGGAAAAAGCTCTGTATCCTGTTTGCTGACATCAGGGGATTTACCGGCATCAGCGAGACCTATGAGCCTGAGGCGGTCACCGAGATGCTGAACTTGTATTTTACGGCGTGGGAGCAGACAGCCACGGCACAGAGCGGAATCATCGACAAATACATCGGCGATGCCATTATGGTGATATTCGGGGTCAAGAGCCTAAAAGACCCCTGCGGCCTTGCGGTTGCATCTGCAACTGAAATGCTCCGCCGCCTCCCCGAGATACAGCAGGCGCTCAAAGAGAGGGAGCTGCCGGTAATCAAAGACATCGGGATCGGCATTCATTACGGAGATATTATTATCGGCGACATCGGAAGCAGAAACAGACTGAACTATACCGTAATCGGAGATAATGTCAACATCGCAGCACGCATCGAATCGCTTTGTAAAAAATACACCAGACAGTTGATTGTAAGCGAATCGGTTTTTGAATCGCTTGGCGCTGAACAGCAGGTCCTGTTTGATTTTCTTGACAAGACAGCGTTAAAAGGAAAAAAAGGGGAGATTGCTGTTTATTCTGCCCACCCATAATGAAATTACCGAATAGGGACGTCACGTCTGCCGGCCCGCGCCTGTCACCTATTTTGATATCCGCGAGACCGTCTGCTAAAAGGCCTTTATAAATGTCGCGCCCTATTTCTTTTCTTTATACGTTTTGTCTTTCCGGACTGACACAGTGACAGTAAAATTCTCCGGTCCCAGGTCCGGGTTTTTCTCGAGCTCTTCGACAAAAATCGCAATCGCCTTTTTCATATAGTCCGCAAAGTGTACTCTCCCCGGTAATGCCTGGATCCTCTGTCGCGTCTCTTCGTCGATTGAAGCCGTATACTTTGCCATTGATGTTCCTCCGTTTCTCCGCCCGCATTATGCCGGCAGCGTTATTTCGCCGTCCCGCGACCTGAAGATATGCGTCAGTCATACATAGAATTATTCAGCAAACACGATACATAACGTAAAACGACGTCCGGGAAGGTGCGCAGGGAGAGCGTGTCAGCGGGCTTGCCGCAACTCACCGTTATAAAAAACCTCGCACCTGCCGCCTTGAACAATGCGTTTTGTCTTCCGGTAAAGGTTGAGGAGCGGACCGGCGAGAGACTCCACCGCGCTCACCGCGCCGATCCGTGGACTGCCGAAGGGACCGCTGATGCCCTGTTTTACTTTTGCGCATCCCTTGTTATCGACAATAGCCACTAGTATAGTATCATATTGTTGCCTGACCAGATCGAGCTTGCCTTTCAGGGCAAGCCGGTTATGGTGAGTCGCAAGGGCGCAGTCCGCAGCCTCTGCTACGCCGTCTTTGATCTTCCAGCGGGAGATGAACTGCGTGATGACACCCTGCCCTCCCCGGGTCTGGTTATACAAGTCCCCATAGCGGTATCCCTTGAGTGCAACGGTACTGAGAGGTCCGGCGATGAAGAAAGCTCCAACATCGACGAGATTGAAATTCTGGCTCGTTTCATATGACGAGAGGACCCTGTCGAGGTCTATCGTATGCGTGACGAGATTTTCACCCCGGAGAGAAAAAATACCGTCCATGCCGCTCATCAGATTGGGGCTTCCTTTTTCTTGTAGCGTCAGGGAAGCATAAAGCTCCCCCTTCCCGCCGATCATTTTTTTGGTGCCAAAGGACTCCTGAAGTTTTTCGAAGTCAATCTTCGATGCCTTCAAATTGATTGTATACAGAGCATCGACTTCCGACTTGTCTGCCGTTGCATCTCCTTCGGCCTTCGCTCCAAACAAATCCATCGTAAGAGATGTGAGGGAGATTACACCTTTCTCCGTTTTTATAAAACTTTTGACATTGTCGATCTTGAGGTCCTTTTTCCGTATCTCCTTGCAGTTGAGGATCCCGGTGAATGCGATGTTTCTGATGATAACCCCTGAGGCTTCTACTATTGTAAGGTTCTTGACAGCCAGTTTAATTTCTTTCAACGAGGTCTTTTCCCCGGCCTTGCTGTCAACGTAGTCGAGGGCCGCGATGGTAAGAGGTTCGAAATTGTATATCCCCCTGACCGCTGTTACGGAAGACTTGAGATTCCCGATTCTGAAGCCTTTTTGCAGCACCTCCCTGCAGTCCATGCTTCCGAAAAACGAGGCGCTTCTTATGGCGTTGCCGGCTATTGAAAGGTCCTTGAGAGCGAGGTTGAAATCCTTAAACTCCGTCTTTTCCCCCGACTTCCTGTCGATATAGACAAATGCCCCCTTAAAGAGCTTAAGATCATTCAAACGGAAAGCTGCCCCGGGACTCCCTTCAGTGGCTTTATTATCCGCGCCTTCAAAATTAAATTTCCCATCTACTTCCTTCACAATGGTGACAACCGGCCTGACAAGCTCGCAACTGGTGACTTTGAGCTGCTTCCTGAGCAGGGGTATCAACTCCGCTCCCAGTTTAAGGTTTTTGAGGGAAAGGACTTCGGCCCCCTTGTTGTAAACATGCATATCCTCTGCCGATATCGCCAGGGGAAAGAAAGACAGCCCCATCGTTCCCTTGATCCTGACATCAAGGCCGGTAGCCCCCGAGGCAACCGTCTCGATGCGGGGTCTGAATGAATTTATGTCGAAGGCAAGGGAAATAACGGCTGCAGCCAAAAGGAGTGCAATGGCAAAACCGCCAAGGGTAAAAAGGACTTTTTTTGTCTTTGCTTTCATGAGAGAATACTACAGGTTCCGGCATTAAAATGCTGCCCGCCCAGCGGCATCCCGGCCTCCATACAATTTGCAGATCCTGATTTCAGGGTATCACACAAGGGTAGAGTCGTCAAATAGCGGACAGGCTATCTGAAGTTTACTGAATACGGGCAGACCATTGTGTATGACGGTTGCATCATTTCAGATCTTTAAGAAATGGCCGGACAAAAATAGTCTTGATCTTGACATTATCTGAAAATAATATAGTATGTAAGTAGTCAGCAGGCGAATCGGATTGATCATTTATGATTCTGCGCATACTGCTGCTCCCTGGGATGGATTGTATGACCCGAAAGGTAGTATGATATTCAGTCACCAAGGGCGTGAGAAGAAAACGATATTTTTCTCAGCGGATATTGCAGCCGTAAAAAATAAGAAATTCAGCAGGAGGGCAGAGATGAAAGGAAAAACAGCAAAGAGTGTATTGGTATTCGTTGTTGCCGTATTTTCGATGAGTTTGATGGTCGGGTGCTCCCATCTGGAGAAGGCCCCCAACAGAGAAGGGTATGTCATGTATCACAAACCGCTGCCGGAGGCAGACCGGGCGATTGAGAAGGCCCGCGCTGCGGGCAAAGACAAAGAATGCCCGGCAGAATTCAACGCTGCAAAAGCCAAGGTAGACGAAGCCTTTGAAATCTACATGGCATGCCGTAATCAGGAAGCGATGGATATGGCAAAAGACGCGATCAACAAGTTTAATGCTCTTTGTCCGCCTAAACCGGTGGCAGAGGTAAAACCTGAGCCCAAGCCAGTGACGCCACCGCCGCCTCCGCCGCCTCCGGCTCCAGTCGTTGCACCGGTAAAGATAATCCTTGAGGATATACATTTCGACTTTGATAAGGCGAAACTTACGAAAGAGGCAATAGCTATTCTCGACAGCAACATTAAGACACTGAAAGCAAACCCGCGCGTAACTGTTCAGGTCGAGGGACATACCTGTGCTCATGGTGCTGAAGCTTACAATATGGCCCTGGGAGAACGCAGGGCAATTGCAGTTAAGGAATACCTTGTGCAGAAGGGTATAACTGCCGACAGGATGACGACGATCAGCTATGGCGAAACCAGACTCGCCATGCCGGAGAAACCAACACCAAAGAACAAGAATGCAGCGGAAGCAAAGGAAAACAGACGCGTCCACTTTGAAGTAATCGTAAAATAGAAGCACGAGGGCAAGGGGCCGGGAAACGTCATGCGTTGACCCGGCCCTTTGATCTTGATACGTATGCCAACGATGTAATCTGACTTGACGATTGCGGGGCAAAGGACAGAATGTCGTACAAACCAAGGCACCGTCATTTGCAAACCGATCTTTTCCCGACAGCCGGCAGCGTTCTTCAGTGCTTTATACCATACAAAACCGCTGGGGATCTGATCGTGGCTAAGATCAGACAGATCAAGGACATGAACTCCGTGGACCGCTCCCTGAACATCAATAAAACAATGGATGAGGGCATACCGTTCTAAAGCATGGCTGAACTCAGGAAAGACAGCATTGGCGGTATCCCCAATATGTATTGGCGATACGTCGCGGCACTTGCTATCACTGCAGTGGTCATATTCACCTGGAACACCTTTTTCAATGTCGGCCCTCCGCCCCGCTATACGATAAACTACACGCAGTTCATGGAGCAGCTGAACGCCGGGACCATAAAATCCGTTTCAATAAAAAAGCTGCTTGTACACGGGGAACTCTCAAAGGAAGTCAGCCTGCCGTTTCCGGGGGAACAGAAACCCGCAACCGTAAAACACTTTCTTACCGTCCTGCCTTCTTTCCAGGGGGAACAGCTTCTGTCCCAACTGAAGGAAAAAAACGTAATGATAACCATCGAATCAGGAGAAGAAGGCTTCTTCACGCAGTTCATGATCGGCATCCTGCCATGGGTGCTGATCATCGGCATCTGGGTCCTGGTCATGAGAAAAAGTCAGCAGATTCAGGGCGGTCCCGGAGGACTCTTTACGTTTGGGGCAAGCAAGGCCAAACTGTTCGATGTGAAGAAACCGGGTGTTACCTTCAAAGACGTTGCCGGCATGGACAATGTAAAGATGGAGCTGCGGGAAACGATAGAGTTCCTGAAAGACCCCTCCCGGTTCGAAAAGATCGGCGCAAAAGTGCCTAAGGGGGTGCTTCTGATCGGGCCTCCGGGAACCGGCAAGACCCTCCTTGCACGTGCAACCGCCGGAGAGGCTGCAGTGCCTTTTTACAGCATCAGCGCCTCTGAATTCATCGAGATGTTCGTGGGAGTAGGCGCCTCACGCGTCAGGGATATGTTTAAAAAGGCAAAAGATACCCATCCGAGTATTATATTTATCGATGAGATAGATTCTGTGGGACGAACACGCGGCACCGGTCTTGGCGGCGGTCATGATGAAAGAGAACAGACCCTGAATCAGCTTCTGAGCGAAATGGACGGATTCGATCCTCACACCGAGGTGATCGTCATGGCAGCAACGAACAGGCCTGATGTGCTGGATCCTGCACTCCTGAGGCCCGGAAGGTTTGACCGGCATATTGTGATAGACAGGCCGGGATGGAAAGAACGGAAGGCGATCCTTGAAATTCATGCAAGGGGCAAGCTGCTTTCAGATAATGTCGATTTCGAAATTCTGGCTCGGGGAACACCCGGCATGACAGGCGCAGACCTTGAGAATCTTGCAAACGAAGCAGCCCTCGTTGCCCTGAGAAAGGGCAAGGAGAAGATCGATATGCATGACTTCGAAGAGGCGCAAGACATTATTCTCATGGGAGCAGTGAGAGAAGAGACCATAAGTGAAAAGGAAAAGAGGATAACCGCATATCATGAGGCAGGCCACACCCTGGTCTCCTGGAGTCTCCCCGGCGCTGACCCGATATATAAGGTCAGCATCATCCCGCGCGGCATGGCAATGGGTGTCACACAGCTCCTTCCTGAGGAAGACCGGCATTACTATCCGCGCATATATCTCATGGACAAATTGAGCATAGCCCTTGCAGGAAGAGTTGCCGAAAAACTCGTTTTTAACGACAGTAGCAGCGGTGCGCAGAACGATCTGAAAGAAGCAACAGCACTCGCAGAAAAGATGGTGGCGCAGTGGGGAATGAGCGATCGGGTCGGCCCGATCAATCTCGGCAGAGGAGAGGAGCATCCGTTTCTCGGCAGGGAGTTGTCTGCGCCGAAGCGGTATAGTGAAGAAATGGCCTGGATCATGGATCAGGAAATTCAGAAGCTGATCATTGATTCGGAATCAAGGGCAACAGAAATACTGGAAGGAAAAAGAACTACGCTTGATGCCCTTGCTGAAGCCCTGATCAGGGACGAGATCCTTGAACGGGCTGATGTGGAGCGGATAATACAGGGTTCCATTGAATAACCTATTCGTATGACATCGCCCACGCGGCAATAGGGTAAAGGGTGCCGTTTACCCCCTAATACAGGACCGCCCCATTCTGATTTGCGGTTTCGGCTGTGAAAGAGCATTTATACAACGCCCCGTGCAGACCGTGAAAAATCAGTTCCAACTGATTATTTTGCTGAAATGAAAGTGCAAGGCAGGCTGTAACATGGGGTTCATGAGTTCAGCAAAGGAAATACCCACAAAATAAAGGTTCCCCCTCCCCGCACAATGAACCACCCTCCCCCGGATCGTATCTTTCTGGCGCATACCGTTTGCTGCAAGAAATTCTATTTCAATCGATGCCGCTGTCCCTGGCTTTATGGCTTCAGACGAGTAGAGACCCAAACCGGCAAGTGATATATTTGCGACAAGCGCTTCAAAGGGGACCGCATTTTCGTCTTCTGTCAGTGACCAGGTCCAAAACATCGAACTTCTCGAGACATATCTTGCCCCGCAGGGGTATGACATTGTCAGGGCAGAAAGCGGAGCAGAAGCGCTCTGGAAACTTTCCGGCAATCAAATCGATCTAGTTCTGCTGGACGTCATGATGCCCGGCATGAATGGTTTTGAAGTTACCTTCAGGGTCAGGCAAAATGATACCGATCGACAGCTTCCGATAATCCTGGTCACTGCGTTACGGGAAACAGAAGACCGGGTAAAAGGCATTAAAGCCGGTTGTGATGATTTTATTTCAAAGCCTGTTGACAAGATGGAGCTTTTAGCCAGGGTCAGGTCTCTGCTGAGGGTCAAGGCCTACAACGACCTGCTGGACAATTATCGGGAAGAACTTGAGGCAACAAAACTATCCGCAGTTGAAGCCAGTGAATTTGCCGAGAGCGTCATAAACACCGTGCGTGAACCCTTAATCGCTCTGGATCAGGATTTACGGGTAGTCAAAGTCAGCCGCTCCTTCTATGAATTCTTCAAGGTAAACCCCCAGGAGACTGTGGGGCGGCTTATCTATGACCTGGGTGATAAACAGTGGGATATCCCTGGGCTGCGGGAACTTCTCGAAACCATCCTTCCCCAAAAAACGACCTTTGATAACTATGAGGTAGAGCACGATTTTGCCATCATCGGCAGACGCACCATGCTTTTGAACGCCCGGCAGATTCAGCGGAAGATGGGCAAGGAACGGATCATCCTCCTGGCCATCGAGGACATCACCTAACGCAAACAGTCAGAGGAAAAGATCCAGCAGATGGCCTTCCATGATTTCCTGACAGGTCTTCCCAACCGCAAACTTTTCTCCGATCACCTGAACATTGCCCTGGCCCATGCCCAGAGGAATCAAAACAAAATAGGCATCGCAATGCTCGACCTCGATAATTTCAAGGACGTCAATGACACCCTTGGTCATGATACAGGAGATCTCCTTCTCAAAGCTACGGCAGAGCGGCTAAGTGCATCTCTGAGGAAGGGTGATACGGTTGCACGCTTTGGCGGCGACGAATTTGTGCTGATCCTGCACGACATGGAGGGAATGGAAGGTGCAATCGAGGTTGCACAGAAGATCGTTGAGCGGTTTCGTGAGCCTTTCCTCATTGAAACCCATCACCTTGTGGTGACAACGAGTATCGGCATCGCTGTCTATCCTGATGATGGAAAAGATGAAGGCATCCTCCTGAAAAATGCCGATATTGCCATGTATCAGGCAAAGCAGGCAGGGCGGGCACAATACCAGCTCTATAAAGAGGCCTGAGGATGTTTAAGAGTCACATTACAAGGGATAGAGGATGAACAATAAACCCGTAATTCTGGTTGTTGATGACCAGATCCAGAACATCGAACTTCTCGAAGCACATCTCGCTCCGCAGGGATATGAAATTCTCAAGGCAGAGGATGGTGAAGCAGCACTCATGGTTGTCAGGGAGAACCCTGTTGACCTCGTGCTGCTTGACGTCATGATGCCGAAGATCGACGGGTTTGAGGTCTGCAGGAGGATCAAGGCGGACGAGAGGCTCCGGAACATTCCTGTCGTCCTGATTACAGCCCTTGCGGCAAAGGAAGACAGGATCAAAGGCATCGAGGCTGGGGCAGAGGACTTCATCTCAAAACCGATCGATAAAGGAGAAGTCCTCGCCCGGGTCAGAATGCTTCTTAAAATGAAGACCCTGAACGACCGTCTTAATCACGCCTACGAAGAGATCAACAATATGACGAACTTTGGCGAGGCGAGCATCCTGTCTTTTGATCCACTGAAATTTGCCTTCCTCCCGAAGGTGGATGATATTGTAAATCAGATAATCCGTAAAACGTCCGATGCCTTTGACAGACCGCAATTAGTTATTGTTGGAATTCCTGATGAGCATCATGACTGGCAGTGGTACCACTATGAGTATATGCTGAATGAGCTTACCAGGACACCGCTCTCCTTCGACTTCCAGCAAACAGTTGGGGATACCGATAAACCGAGAATCGTTTTTTATAACGAAAACGACCAGAGCCAATCGGAATTGCATATAATTAAGGAAAAGCTCGCATCCCTGATGATACCAGTCTCCAACATGGCATGCTATCAGAGCCAATCGCTATGCATATTTGCAGTAAATTACAACAGGGATGTTACACCGTATGACGCGTCGGTCTTAAACAGCTTTGTTATGCAGAGTCTGTTTCTGAAGTCCCTCTCCGGCCAGATTCTCGAAACAGAATCCGCTTTTGAATATACCGTCTATGCGCTTGCTCGGGCATCAGAGGCATATGACGAGGACACAGGCAATCATATTCTTCGGGTTGGTGATTACTGCGCCATGATCGCAGAGGGCCTCAAAATGCCTGAGAAATTTATTGAGGCTATGCGTATTCAGGCCACCCTGCATGATGTCGGCAAAGTTCATGTCCATCCCGATATTCTGAGAAAGCAGGGGGAACTCACGCCCGAAGAATGGGTCAAGGTAAAAGAACATACCGCGCACGGGTCGAAGATCATCGGAAATCATCAGAGACTGGTCATGGCAAGTAAAATAGCCTCATCGCATCATGAGCGGTGGGATGGAAGCGGTTATCCGCAGGGACTGAAAGGCGATAAAATCCCTATTGAAGGACGGATTTTAAACATTGCAGACCAATACGACGCACTGAGAAACAGTCGCTCCTATAAACCGGCCTTCGATCATCAGACCACATATAAGATTTTAGTCAGTGGTGATGGGAGATCATTGCCTGCGCATTTTGATCCCGAAGTGATGCGTCAGTTCAAGAAACTCCATAATCGTTTTGAGGAATCGTATGAAAGACGAAAAGGCTGATGTTCCCCCTGTTGAAAATGCATTTCCCTTATGTGGCAAATTCCGATTTTGTTGACCCGCCCCAACACAGTGATCTGCCCGGATCTCAAATGCCCCCTCATCCTAAGAACTCATTCAGATTTTAGCGCCAATTTCGTATAATACCTTCACGGGTTCAAATCCGGAGAAAGATGCGGGGCTGAAATATTGCAGATAGATACACTATGACAAAGCAGAGAATTGTCTGATGCTGAACCGGCGACATTCAATATCCAGAGTCATTACCTACATCTCAGCCGCGGTCATCAGCATTTTTGTGATCGCCATTCCGCTCAGTTATTTTGTTATCTCGTATCAGTATATGGCCGGAAGTCTGAAGACCGATGCTGAAATTAATGCCGCCATAATCTCTCATTCAATGAATCTGGAAGGTCCCGAGCAGGAGATCGGACAGGAAAAACTTACGGAATCGATCTCACAGCGGCTCAGACAGGGCAGCGGTGAGATCCGGCGTCTCGTCAATGAGAAAAATGTGGTTGTGGCTGAAACTGCCGACCATATCAAACCGCCCTTTATCATGCAGGCCGCTCTTCTTACCAACCCTGACAAGGCCACTCTCAGGGTTGAGATTTATCGTTCTGTCCGTCCGCTGGTCGAAAGAACATTGCTGATCGCGCTTCTGGGGTCCATTGTCGGCACAGTCGTTTTTATTACCCTGAGAAACCTGCCGCTCAAGACACTCTACCGCTCTGAAATGGCGCTCATACAAAGCGAAGAGAGATACAGAGATTTATTCGACAGCGCCTCTGACCTCATCCAGATCATCTCGCCTGAGGGGGCCATTGTGTATGTCAATCGGTCATGGCTCAAAGTGATGAAATACGATCAGCAGGAGATCGAGGGGCGGCCCTTTCTGGATATCGTCCATCCTGAAGACAGGCAGATGTTTACCGCAGCCTTTCAGGCGCTGCTGGCAGGGGAAATAACCGACCGCTTCGAAGCCAGACTCATCACGAAGTCCGGGACGATCATCCAGGTCGAGGGGAGCGTTGATTGCGGATTCAGGGACGGACAGCCCGTATCGTTCCGGGCCATCTTTCATGACAGCACAAAACGCAGGATCGTCGAAGACGCCCTGTACCATTCGGTGGAAGACCTTGAATCAAAGACTGTTGAACTTCAGGACGCATACGCAAAGATCGAGACCGACCGAAACAATCTGCGTTCGGCCCTCACCGTCTTTGCCGAGATCATATCCGACATAGAAAAGAAAAAGGGCTTCGAATCCTATGTCTATGAGCCGCAGGAAAACCCTTTTATCCCTGTCTGCTGGCAGACCCTCAACTGCGGCCATCTGGAATGCCCGGTATACGGCAAAGTGAATATCCGATGCTGGCAGATAGCGGGAACGCACTGCGGCGGCATGATACAGGGACATTTTGCCCGAAAATTCAGCGATTGCAAGGAATGCCGCGTATATAAACTGTCGATCACAGACCCGGCCTTCGAAATACGTGAGACCTTCAGCAATATGATGCATATTCTTCAGATCAAGCATAATGAACTGGTAGCGGCACGTCTGGCCTCGGAAGAGGCCAGCAGACTGAAATCGGAAATCCTTGCGAATATGAGCCACGAAATTCGTACGCCGATGAACGGCATTATCGGCATGACGCTGCTGGCGCTGGATACTGAACTGACCGTCGAGCAGCGCGACTACCTGGTAAACGTGCGCAAAAGCGCCTATGCACTCCTGGACCTGATCAATGACATCCTGGATTTTTCAAAGATCGATGCAGGCAAAATGACGCTCGAAGATACAGACTTTAACCTGCGCGTGCTTATGGAGGACGTGATCGATACCCTGGCGCCGCAGGCTGCTGAAAAGGGGCTTGAACTGGCACTGCTCCTCAGTCATGATGTGCCGTCGCTCCTCAGGGGAGATCCGGGCAGGCTGCGCCAGATCCTCCTTAACCTTGGCGGCAACGCCGTGAAGTTTACGCAGACGGGTGATGTTCTGATCAGCGCCGAACTGATTGAGGAGACCGACAATACTGCTGCCATTCTGTTTCGGGTGAAGGATTCGGGGATAGGCATCCCGGCCGATAAGCAGCAGAACATATTCGAGGCTTTTGTCCAGGCTGACGGCTCTACAACCCGCCTCCACGGAGGTACGGGACTTGGCCTCTCGATATCAAGGAAGCTGGCCGATATGATGGGCGGCGAAATAACACTTGAGAGCGAACCAGGAAAAGGCAGCAGCTTCTGGTTTACCTTGTCCTTTGCTAAACAGCAGGGCGTTCATGCACCAGAGGAGGCCTCGGGCTTTGATTTCAGGGGCATCAGGGTCCTGATCTCCGATGACAATGCGACAAACAGTGACATCCTGATCAGGATGTTCGGCAGTGTGGGCTGCCTCACCGATGCGGCAGCAGGCGGGGCATCCACCATTGAAGCACTCGGTGAAGCTGCCGCTGCGGGAAGGCCGTACCACGCAGTAGTGCTTGATTTGCAGGTGCCCGACATGAACGGTGAACACACTGCCGCTATCATCAGGAACACACCCTCGATTAAAGATACGGCGGTAATTGTAATCACGTCGCTCGGAAATCGCGGGGACGTGGCTCATTTGCGGGAACTCGGCTGCGAAGGGTATCTCGTAAGACCGGTAAAACAGACTTTTCTGCTGGATGTTATGGCTGCAATCCTGAGCGCAAGAGCGGAGGGAAAACGCAGAGAGATATCTCCTGTGGTAACAAGGTACGCCATTGCCGAGAGAAAATTCAGTGACCTCAGCATCCTCGTGGTAGAGGACAACCCGATCAACCAAAAGCTCATTGTGTCGATGCTCAACAGGGGAGGATACAGCAGGATCGAGATGGCAGACAATGGCCGTACAGCTGTCGAGACCTCAGGAAGAAATGACTTCGATATTAGTCTCATGGATGTCCAGATGCCGGAAATCGACGGCTTCGGGGCCACACAGTTAATCCGCGAAAGGGAAGCAGGCAGAAGACATACGGTTATCGTGGCAATGACAGCGCTTGCGATGAAGGGAGATCGCGAAAAATGCCTGGCAGCCGGAATGGACGATTATCTCTCCAAGCCGATAGACCCTCATACCCTCTTCAAGGTCATCGAAAAATGGTCAAGATCGCAGACAGCCAAATATTTCAGACCGGCTGAGTACAGCATGGATAAGGAGCATGAAACAAAAAAGAGCGTTTGCATGGCGTCGCCGATTGATATGCCTGCAGCCCTGACACGATTTGACAATGACAAGGTCTTTTTCAAAACAATGCTCGATACCTTTCTGAACAGTCTCCCCCAAAAGATCCATGAACTTGAAGATGCCGTCAGATCGGGAGATGCTTCCCTGGTCGAACAGTGCAGCCACAACATAAAGGGGGTGGCAGGAATGCTGAGCGCCCAGGCTGTCTTTTCTGCCGCGATGAAGATCGAGGGAAAGGGATCGGATAAAGACCTGACGGACGTTGCCGTGCTGATCAATGTCCTGAAAACGGAAATATCTGAACTGACCGCCTTTGCAAAAACTATTGAGACTGGGGCGGAGGGGTATATCTGATCTCATCCGTTTCTGTCATTCGTAATTCATGCCGGGCGATAATTACGGAAGCCATTGACAATTCGTTTTTTGGAAACGTAATCTAAATAATGATCGCAATTGTTGATTACGGTATGGGCAATCTCAGAAGTGTAGAGAAAGGCTTCCAGAAAGTCGGTATAGAGGCAACAGTAACTTCAAGTCCAGGGGTGATTGATAATGCCGGGGCAGTGGTGCTGCCCGGTGTCGGGGCCTTCAAGGACTGCATCAGAAACCTTACTGACCTGTCACTTACGGACAGCGTAATCAGGTCTATACAAAAGGGCAAACCCTATCTCGGTATCTGCCTCGGCCTTCAGGTGCTCTTCAGCGAATCAGAGGAGTTTGGGACCTGCAAGGGGCTCGATGTTTTCAGGGGAAAGGTCGTCCGCTTCGGCGCGGGAATGAAGGTGCCGCATATGGGCTGGAACACGGTTACCATTGCCAGAAGGCCTCCGATATTCGGCAGTATTGAGGACAATTCCTATTTCTATTTCGTGCATTCTTTCTACGTTGTCCCCGAAGATACGGGAATTATCAGCGGGACCACCGACTATAACGGCAGCTTCACCTCCATGATCTGGAAGGACAATGTTTTTGCGACCCAGTTCCACCCGGAAAAAAGCCAGGAACTGGGCCTCAGGATATTGAAGGGCTTCGGAGATTTTGTAAAAAAGGCCTGATATCACCGACCCCCTCTGCTCGTTTCATCCCCTGTTTTTTGTAATCCACTGCTCTCTTTGCTACTGTTTGTGAACATATCAATGTATGGGACAACCGTGGAACTGAAGCAATTCTTCATACCGCAATCAGGGCCAGCTGCATTGTTCAGGGAGATGTCCAGGAAAGATAGCAGCACTTCAGGGGACTTACGTGGTAAACTGTTTCAGTCGCAAGAAATACTATATCAAGGAGGGTTCAATGGGCGAGACAAATGAGGAGATCACGCAGTTTGATGCACAGGATGTGGAGAAGAACAAAGTATTGGCGATCGTGGGGTACATATTCCCGATTCTATTTTTCATCCCGCTGGTGACGGATGCCAAAAACAGCCTCTATGCCAAGTTTCATGTTAACCAGCAGTTGATCCTCCTTATCTTCGGGTTTGCCGGAGGTATAGGACTGGGCATTATATCATTCATTTTGGCCTTCATCCCTGTTATGGGGCCGTTGATGGCTATGCTGCTTATGCCGGTATTCTGGTTTGCCTGCCTGGCGCTTATGATCATGGGCATCATTAATGCGGCAAACGGCGGCACAAAAAAACTTCCTGTTGTCGGCGGTCTTGCCACTCTTATTAAATAAACCGCTCACCGTATCGGTTAACAATGAAAAGCCCTGCATTTTTGCAGGGCTTTTTTTATTCGTATCTGAGTGCTTCTATGGGGTCGAGAAGGGATGCCTTATATGCTGGGTAGAAGCCGAAGAAGATGCCGACCAGTCCTGAGAAACCGAAGGCCAGGACAATCGAGAGCGGCGAGACGATCGTGGACCATCCTGCAAGCGCAGACAATATTTCCGAACCGGATATGCCGATGATGATCCCGGCAACACCGCCTATGAGGGAGAGAATCAGCGCCTCGATGATGAACTGGAGCCTGATGTCCCAGGTCTTTGCGCCGATCGCCATCCTGATGCCGATCTCCCTGGTCCGCTCCGTTACCGAAACGAGCATGATATTCATAATGCCGATGCCTCCCACAAGCAGGGAAACAGAGGCTATGGCTGCAAGCAGAAGGGTCATTACCTCTGTCTGCTGCTCGGCAGCCTGCATCATGGAGGTAAGGTTTCTGACCGTGAAGTCATCGTCCTGTTTCGGTCCGATATGATGCCTCTGCCTCAGCAGTTCATTTATCTGTTTTTCGGCGTTGGGAAGGTCCTCAGTGCTTTTTGCCTTCACCATGATCATCCTCACCATGCCCGGGAACGTAGTGCCAAAGAGCTTCTTCTGTGCCGTTGACACAGGGACATATATCGTATCGTCCTGGTCACGTCCGCTTGGGTCCTGGCCTTTGCTGTCAAGGCTCCCTATAACCGTAAAGGGCACATTCTTTATCCTGATAATCTGGCCGATAGGGTTGATGCCGCCGAAGAGATTATCAATAACTGTCTGGCCAAGCAGGCAGACCTTTGCCGCACTTCTGACCTCTTCATCACTGAACGGCCTTCCCTCTGTCAGGGGCCAGTCCCGCACAGAGAGCATATTCGTTGTCGTCCCGGTAATACTGGTTGACCAGTTCTGATGGCCGTAAATCACCTGGGCCGACCCGTTGTGTGCCGGCGCAACATACAAAACAGCCGGGCATTCTTTCTGTATTGCGTCTGCATCACCGATCGACAGCGTGGACTGGGTCCCTGCCCCCAGCCTCACCCCGCCGGCAGCGGTTGAGCCGGGCACAATCATGATGAGGTTGCTTCCGATGCTGGCGAGTTGGTCCCCAAGCTTCTGTTTTGCTCCGGTGCCCACCGCAAGCATGGTTATGACCGCACCGACACCGATGATAATGCCAAGCATAGTCAGGGCAGAGCGCATCTTGTTCACCCTGAGCGCCCTAAAGGATATGCGCAATGTTGAAGGGATATTAATCATGTCTTCCCCGATGATTCATCGCTGAGGACAACACCGTCTCTGAAGAATATCAGCCTCCTGCTGAAATCAGCTATGTCTTTTTCATGGGTCACCAGAATGATCGTGATATTTGACTCTTTGTTCAATTGCACAAAAAGGTCCATTATTTCAAAGCTGGTCTTTGTATCGAGGTTCCCGGTCGGTTCGTCAGCGAGGATCACCGGCGAGTTGTTTACCAGCGCCCGCGCGATGGCTACCCTCTGCTGCTGGCCCCCTGAGAGCTGGTTGGGATGATGGTTTTCCCTGCCTGCAAGGCCCACCTTCGCAAGCGCTGCCGAAGACCTCTCCACCCGTTCCTTTGCAGAAATGCCTTCATAGAGCAGGGGAAGTTCGACATTCTCCATAGCCGAAGTCCTCGGCAGAAGATTGAACCCCTGAAAGACAAACCCCAGTTTCTTGTTCCGGATGGCTGCAAGTTCGTCCCTGTCCATATGAGCCACATCAACCCCTTCAAGCAGGTATCTTCCGGCTGTCGGCTTATCAAGACAGCCAAGGATATTCATAAACGTAGACTTGCCCGAGCCCGAAGGTCCCATGATGGCTATGAATTCGCCCTTTTCAATGCTGAGGGAAACATTCTTGAGCGCATTCAACTCAATGTCCCCGAGACAGTACGTCTTGGAGATTTCCCTTGTTTCGATAAGGGCCATGTCAGAAACGCATGCGCGGTGCCGAAGACTGGGACTGGGACTGGCTTTTCGGTTTTGCCAGGGACTCGACAATTATTTCCTGTCCCTCGGCTATTTCGCCTGAAAGCAGTTCCGTATAGGTGCCGTCGTTTATGCCGGTGGTTATTGCAATGCGCTTGAGCTTCTCATTTTCAAGGACCCAGACGCCGATGCCCTTGCCCTTCTTTGCAGGCGCGTCCTTCTTGTCGGAAGGCGGCCGGAAACGGAGGGCCGTATTGGATACCCTCAGGACATCCTTTTTGCTCGAAACAATTATGGAAACATTGGCAGTCATGCCCGGTTTGAGCTTCAGCTCGGGATTTTCCACCTTTACCACCACGTCATAGGTGACCACGTTCTGCACCGTAATCGGCGCATTTCTTATCGCGGAGACTGTCCCCTGGAAAGGGCTGTCAGGATAGGCATCAACTGAAAATTCAACAGGCTGTCCAACCTGTATTTTCCCTATGTCAGCCTCGGCAACGCTGCTGTCAACCTGCATCTTCGTCAGGTCCTGGGCTATGGTGAAAAGCGTAGGAGTTTGAAAACTTGCGGCAACGGTCTGTCCCGGATCTACGTTCCTGGATACGACCGTGCCGTTTACCGGAGATTCTATTCTGGAATATCTCAGGTTCGTCTCGGCTATTCTCAAGGCAGCCTCGGTCTGGCTGAGCTGTGCCTTTGCAGCAGAGACCTGCGTGCCGGCGGTATCATGGGCAGTCTCTGCTGTATCAACATCGCTCCTTGATATCAGGTTCTTCGCAAAGAGTTCCTTCTGTCTGTTGAAGGTCCTCTTTGCATCGGCAAGCGCCACAACAGCCTTTTCGACGTTCGCCTTTGCAGAAAGGACATTTGCCCGTGCCTGAGCCACCTGGGCATCAAAGATCGCCGGATCAATCTGCGCGATAAGCTGCCCTTTCTTTACCACGGAATTGAAATCAACAAAGATATCTTTGATCGTACCCGAGACCTGGGTGCCGACAAGGACCGTTGTTACGGCATTTACCGTACCGGACGCAGTGATCGACTGTACAATATCACCTTTCGTTACTTTCTCCGTCCGGAATTTTACGCCGTTTCCCTTGCTGTTGCGCCAGAAAAAGCCGGCTGCTGCCAAAACAGCAACAACAGCGACGACTGCAATGATCTTTTTCATCCTACCTCCGGGCAGTACACAACCCCTCTTTATTCATGGAACAATCTGAACCGTTTAATAGTTACATCAGGGTATAGTTTACCATTTAGGCATCTAAAACAGACTTATTTTGCATCTGACTATGGACCTGTTTTGCTCTCTGGGATGGAAGCCTGGAGTGTGAAGAAAAATGTGGTAGCCGGTGGGGGACCGGCTACCGTAGGAGGGGTTTTGATAAGGGTTTTTGCCCTTGTGATCATGTTACAAGAAAATAATGAATTCAATATGAATTACATATTAAATATATTTAAGAATTTTCTATTATCTGACGCCCATCGCCTTTTCAAGACTTGCAGCCGCGATCTTATAATCATAGAGCGCCTGTATATGCGCTGCCTTTGCATTGCTCAGGGCGACCTCAGCATCAGTCACCTCTATGGGGTTGCCTACACCGGCCGAATACCTGCCGGTGGCGATCTCATGGTTTTCTTTGGCCTGGCCCACGGTAAGCTCGGCCGTGACGATCCTCTCTTCGGCTTCCTTCAGACTGAGATAATTCTGCTGTACCTCTAAAAGCACATTTTGGCGCACCGCCTCTTCATTGGCCGTAAATATGATCAGATTTGCCTTAGCCTCTGAAACCTGGTTTTTGGTGAGAAATCCGCTGAAGATCGGTATGGAGAGGGTCATGCCTGCGCTCCAGGAGCCGTCATTGATATCGAATCTCGTGCCTGCCCAAGCCCAGGAGGCATTGCCGGTCAGCATCGGGAAATAGCCTGTCCTGGCGCCATACACTGCTTTTTCCGCAGCAATCCGGCGGGCTGTGAGCGCTTTCAGTTCCGGCCTGTTGTCATAGGCCTTCTTCACCGCATCCTCCAGTCCAACGACATATTTTTCAAAAGAAAGGTTGTCCTCAACAACATACTCCGGCGCATCAGGAACGCCTATGGCATTGTTGAGCGACACCACGGCAAGCCGAACGGCATTCTCTGCCCTGATAAGGTTCAGCCGTGCATTGCTCAGGTCGACCTCAGCTTTTGTCACGTCGAACTTCGGTTTCGTGCCGACCTCGAAAAAGGCCTTTGCCTGTTCAAGGTGCTGCCGGAACTGATTGACCGTCTCTTCAGCAACCGTCCTGTTCCTTTTCGTCCGCAGGATGTTGTAATACGCCTGCTTGACATTCAGAATGATCTGTTCTTCCGTATTTTCAAGGTCAGCCTTCGATGCCTCGATATTCAGTTTCTGGATATTGACGTTTGTCGAGGTCTTGCCAAAATCAAAGAGCATCTGTTTTGCGGATGCGCTGCCTGAATACTGCCACTGGGAGCCGGCTGGCGTAAGCGTCGTGCTGCCGGACTGGACACCGGAAGGTTCATACCGCGCATACCCGGCCGCAGCATCGACCGTCGGCCAATAGCCTGCCTGGGCCTGTCCCTTCCTCGCCTCGCTGACCGCAACTGAGCCCTGTCCCGCAAGCATGTTGGGGTGTCGTATAAGGCCCACCTCGACGGCCCGTTGAAGGGTAATCAGTTCGCCCTTCCCGATAATTTCGACAGCATGCGCGGCAGGGACAAAAGAAAAAGTCGTGATCAACAGTATGAGAATTATTCGTTTCATATATCATTCCTCCGATGGCAAGCATTCATATTGCACTTATTATACACCTTCAGTCAGCTCTGCATAGTGTCCGGTTTTTGCCTGTGCAGGTTGATCCTGAAGCGCCCTTTTACCCATTCCTGCATCCTGTCCATATAGTAATAGACCACCGGAGTTATGTAGAGCGTCAGGAGCTGTGATACCAGCAATCCGCCCACCACCGCAAGACCTAACGAGCGGCGGGAAGCTGCGCCTGCGCCAAACCCGATCGCAATCGGCAGTGTGCCCATGAGCGCTGCCATGGTGGTCATCATGATGGGACGAAACCGTACGATAGCACCCTGGTAGATGGCATCCAGAGGCGCTTTCCCCTCATGCCGCTGTGCATCAAGGGCAAAATCGATCATCATGATCGCATTTTTCTTCACAATGCCGACCAGCATGATAATACCGACAAAGGCATAGAGGTTCAGGTCCTTGCCGAATATCATCAGGGTTATGAGCGCACCAAACCCTGCCGACGGCAGGCCTGAGAGGATCGTGAGAGGATGGATATAACTTTCATAGAGAATACCGAGCACGATGTAGATGACCAAAATAGCTATGATCAGCAGAAGCGCAAGCCCCTTGGTCGAGGCCTGATAAACCTGGGCCGTTCCCTGAAAACCGGTCGTGATGGTCGATGGCAGTGCCATGGCCTCTTTTTGGATGGCAGATACCGCATCGCCGAGTGGCACATCCGGCTTGAGGTTGAACGAGATGGTCACTGAGGTGATCTGGCCGAGATGGTTGACCGACAGCGGCCCCAGATTATTCTTCAGGGTTCCGAGGGATGAGAGCGGGACCAGCTGATCGGCCGAGGAACGGACATAGAGCATGCCCAGTGCCGACGGGTCGGACTGATATCGCGGCTCCAGCTCCATCACGACTTTGTACTGATTATTGGGCGAGTAGATCGTAGTGGCCTGGCGTGAACCGTACGCCGAGTACAGAGTATCCTCGATCTGCTGGGCGGAAATGCCGAGGGCCGCAGCCCGGTTGCGGTCAATGTCGAGATTGATCTGCGGGTTCTTCATCTGCAGGTCCGAGGTGACGTCCTGCAAGATCGGCATGCCGCGCAGTTTCGTTTCGAAGACAGAAGCCTGACGGTAAAGCTCCTCCGTGTCAGGGCTCTGCAGCACAAACTGATACTGGGCCTTGGACTGGGTCGCCTCAAGTCTGATAGGAGGCGGGTTCTGCATGATCATCACAATGCCCGGCACTGTTGCAACCTTGGGACGCAGTTTCTGGATGATCTGATCAGCGTTCAGTTTGCGTTCATAGCGCGGTCTGAGTTTGATAAACATGGCGCCGCTGTTGCCGCCGACCCGGCTGCCGGTGGCTCCCACGGACGACATGAAGGCCTCAACATCCGGCTCCTGCAGCACGATCTCGACAAGCTTCTGCTGTTTGCGCTTCAGTTCTTCAAAAGATATGCCCTGCGCCCCTTCCGTAGTGACGCTGAGAGCACCTATGTCATCGGAAGGAAGCAGGCCCATCGGCATCCTGGTGAAAAGCCATGCCGTCAACAGGGTCATAATAAAGGTCACTGCCATGACCGTGCGGCGGAAATGAAGCACCCACTTGAGTGTCCTTTCATAAAGATTGCGCATGCCGTCAAAGAACCGTTCCATGAACTGATACAGACGACCGTGCCTCTCTTGACCCGGCGGTTTCAGAAAACGGCTCGCGAGCATGGGGGTGAGGGTCAGGGAGACTACTCCGGAGATGAGGATGGCAAAGGTGATCGTAACGGCAAACTCATGCAGCATCCTCCCGAGCATCCCGGCCATGAAGAGCACCGGGATGAAGACCGCCACCAGCGAGATGGTCATCGAGAGGATCGTGAAACCGATCTCCCGGGAACCCTTCAGGGCCGCCTCCATGGGCGTCTCGCCGTGCTCCATATGCCGGACAATGTTTTCGAGCATCACAATGGCGTCGTCCACCACAAAACCGACAGACAGGGTAAGCGCCATCAGGGTGATGTTGTTGACCGAAAAGTCGAGGGCGTACATGACCGCAAAGGTGCCGATGATCGACAGCGGCAGCGCCAGACTCGGTATGACCGTGGCCGACAGATTGCGCAGGAAGAGGAAGATCACCATGATGACCAGGCCAATGGTAAGCAGAAGGGTAAATCTGACGTCAGCCACTGATTCCCGGATCGTTTCGGTGCGGTCGAAGAGTATGTCCAGCTCTACCGATCCGGGCAGCTGCCGGCGAAAGCCCGGGATCTGCTGCTTTATGTTGTCCACCACTTCAATAGTATTCGTGCCTGGCTGGCGCTGAATGGCCAGGACTATTGCCCGGGTAGATTTACCTTTGGTATTGAACCAGGCAGCCACCTTGTTGTTCTCAACACTGTCGGAAACGGTGGCGACGTCCTGCAGCCGCACCGGGGCTCCGCCGCGCCAGGCAATGATCAGTGGTTTGTACGCCTCGGCATTGTACAGCTGACCGGTTGCCAGAATAGTGTAGGCCTGCTTGTCTCCCTGCAGGACGCCGGTAGGCAGATTGACATTGCCGCTGTTCAGCGCTGCCGACACCTCGTCCAGACCGATCTTGCGGCTGGACAAGGCTTTGGGGTCCAGCTGTACCCGCACGGCATACTTCTGGGAGCCGTACACCAGCACCTGGGCCACGCCGTTGATCATCGAGATGCGCGGAGCAATGATGGTATCGGCAAATTCATTGACATCCGAAAGCGGCAGGGTCGGAGAGCTGAGCGCAAGGTAGAGCACCGGCTGGTCGGCCGGATTTACTTTTTGATAGGATGGCGGGGTCGGCATGTCAGCAGGCAGTTGCCGGGCAGCCTTGGAGATGGCTGCCTGTACGTCCTGGGCCGCGGCATCGATGCTCTTCTCGATGGCAAACTTAAGGACAATGATCGAGATCCCCTGACCGTTCGTTGAGGTCATGGCGTCAAGACCTGCAATCGTCGAAAACTGCCGTTCCAGAGGCGTCGCAACAGCGCTGGCCATGGTCTCGGGACTCGCCCCCGGCAGATCGGCCCGCACCTGAATGGTCGGGAAGTCGACTTTCGGCAGGTCATTGACCGGCAGGACCCGGTACGCAAACATACCGACCAGCATCACCGCCAGCATCACCAGGCTGGTCATGATGGGGCGCTTTATGAATAGTTCAGAAAGGTTCATTTCGCTTTGCCAGCTGCAGGGATTTCAGTCTTCGGACCTTTTTCCCTGCCGTGCATTTCCTGTCCCCTGACCTCTGACCCTTGCCCCTTCTTATCCGCTGTCTGCTGCTCTGACTTAATCTCCACCTTTGCTCCGGGAGTAAGCCTGAGTTGTCCGTCAGTCACCACTTTTTCACCTGACTTCAGGCCGCTCTCTATGACCGACTCCTCGCCGAATGTCCTGCTCACCACAACCGGCCGCGCCTCCACGGTTGCATCTTCCCGGATGACAAAGACAAATGCTCCCATCTGTCCGGTCTGCACCGCCTGATTTGGGATAACAATAGCGTTGCTCTGGGTCGCAAGGGTCAGCAGCACATTGATGAACTGACCCGGCCAGAGTCGTCTGTCGCTATTGGCAAAACTCCCCTTGAGTCGTATCGTTGCCGTTGCCGAGTCAACAGCATTGTCGATAAAGGTCAGCTTTCCCTGAAGCGGGTTCGTGTCGTCCTTTGAGAGCAGGGCCTCCACCTTCAATGACCCCCCTGCCATATATTTCTTTATTTCAGGGAGGCTCTTGTCAGGCACGGCAAAGCTCACGTTGATCGGCTGGATCTGGTTAATGGTCACCATGGCCGTATCGGCATTGGCCTTGATAAGGTTTCCTTCATATACCACGAGGCTGCCGGTCCTTCCGGCAAAGGGCGAACGGATCGTGCAGTACGCCAGCTCGAGAGCGGCATTATCCACCTGTGCCTTTGAGGCCTGGGCAACAGCCTCAAGAGCCAGGGCATTGGTGCGCACCTGTTCATACTGGGTCTGCGATACATACCCTTTCTTCACCAGATCCGTATACCGCCGTTCCTCTGCGCGGGCATTCTCTGACTGGGCGCGGTCCCGCGCATAATTGGCGTCAGCCTGCCTGAGCGCTGCCTCATACGGCCTCGGGTCTATGGTAAAGAGCAGGTCGCCCTTCTTCACATCCTGCCCTTCCGTGAAATGGACCCTGGTCAGTGTTCCACCGACCTGGGCCTTGACCGCAAACGTAGACGATGCCTCCGCATTACCGATAGCAGCGATCTGCAGAGGAACTGACTTCTGTGCTGCAACGCCGGCCGTAACCGGCACAGGCGGTTTCGTTATCGGCTGCTCCTGTTTCCTGCCGCAGGCAGCAAGCAGAAAAAACAGTGCCATAAACGCAGCCCAGGACCGCAACCCGGGACCAGGGCCACTTCTTCTGTAACGGATATCGCGCATCATTCTATCTCCTTATTCCATGAAGTATCATCTGAAAAAGCCCTTCACCGTGCTTTTTCAATGCTTTTATTTCGCCGGAGAGGTAGGAAAGCATGGCTCCCCTGATGCAGAAAAGAACGACATCTGCAGTCTCATCACAGTCAATCTTTTTAAAGACGCCGGCCGCCATACCCCGTTGCAGGATATCCCTGATCAGCTGCTTCTGGAACCGGAAAAAAACCTTTTTAAGGGGCTTTTTGAGGGCCAGATCATGCTCCTTGATATTGGTCGAAAGCATTTTCGTCTTCCTGAGCGCATGCTCCATATAGCTGTCGATGATGGACTTCAGAGCATCAAGCGGTTCTCTGGTTCTGACTCTGTCGGTGTCTTTGCAGAAGGCGTCCATCTGTTCCCGCATGAGCCCTGTATACAGCTCTTCCTTGTTTCTGAAATAGAGATAGATGCCGCCGATACTTATGCCCGAGCGGAGCGCAACTTCGCGTATCGTAGTCTTTGCATACCCTTTCTCGGCAAATACCTCACCGGCGGCATCGAGGATGCGCCTCTTTGACTGATCTGCGGTGCGACGTTTCACGGTGGTCTTCCCGGCCTTAACGGACATCTTGAGACGCCCCCGCTTCGAACCGGTTCAGACGATGTTCAAAAAAATAGTTTGCTCCCTGATAATAACTGATCGCCTCCTCCAGCAGCCCCTGATCAGGGGCTGCAGTCCTGGACTTCTTCGTCTCCCGGTCGATCTGGTAAATGCCGCTTTCCTTCTTCACGTCGAGGATGACAAGCCGGTCCTGTTTCAGATACCCGAGTTTTTCATAGGTCCCGATAAAGGCCCGTTCCTGCTGCGGGGACATCCTGAATATATCCTTGCCGAAGAACCGGGAATGATAACTGATATTAAGCAGGCCCATAACGGTCGGCGCAATATCGATCTGGCTTGCGAGCCTGTCGATGCCCTGAGGGGCAAGATGCGCCGGAGAGAATATAAAGAGGGGGATTTCATACCGTTTCACCGGCAGCGACGACTTACCGGCAGAATTTGCACAGTGGTCTGCCACGAAAACGAAGATCGTATCGTTGAACCAGGGCTCTTTCGCGGCATCCTGCAGAAATTTACCGATTGCATAATCGGCATACATTACCGCGCCGTCTCGCCCGGTATGGGACCGTATGCTGATCCTTCCTTCGGGGTAGGTATAGGGCCTGTGGTTTGAGGTTGTCATGATCAGGCCGAAAAAGGGCCTGCGATTTTCATATGATGTACGGAATTCCGCCAATGACTTGCGGAAAAGGTCTTCGTCACTCACACCCCAGGCATTCTCAAAAATGATCTCAGACTTTGAGAAGTCCGCCCGGTCAATAATACGGTCTACACCGTTATGGCTGAAGAAATAGTTCATATTGTCAAAATAACCGTATCCGCCATACAGGAACTTTGTGTCATAGCCGAGGCTTTTCATCAAGGCAGGCCAGGAAAAGAGGCCCTCGTTGTTTTTGCGCTTCAGCATCGATCTGCCGGGCGTTGGCGGCATAGAGAGGCTGACTGCCTCAAGCCCCCGGTCGGTCCTTGTTCCGGTCGCATGCATATTCGTGAAGAAGACGCTCTCCTTTGCGAGGCGGTCAAGATTCGGGGTGAGCCCTTTGCTGTTGCCGAAGACCCCAAGATATTCAGCGCTCAGGCTTTCCTCCACAACGACCACGACATTCAGTCTTTTCTCTGCGCCGTTCGTACGGAGCCTTCTTGTAATGTCGAGGGGATCATCATTCAGAAAAACCGCATTTTCTTCCTGCAGCAGGGTTCTCAGATTTCTAAAAAGATCCCTGTCCTCCAATGATGCATAAAAAGCGTTGTAGTTAATCTTGTTGTTCCTGAAGGCCGAAAAAAGACTATAGATACCATTGGAAGCAAGCTCGTTGGCATAGGTATTTGAGGATATATGCGACAGAGGCAGACTCACAAACACCGTAGTAACCACCGGTATAATGAAAAAAAACGCTCCTTTTTTCAGTCTCTGGCCCAGGCTGCTCTCATGAGCAGAGGCAAGGTGGAGTCTTCTCCGTATCAGGAAAACGGTCAATGCCGCTATGACAGCAATGGCCGAAAAGAGCGGGACCACAGGATATGATTCAATGATATTCTGCACAACCTCATGGGTATAGATAAGATAGTCTACCGCAATGAAGTTGAACCTCACGCCAAACTCGTCAAAAAAGAAATATTCAGCAACGCTGCTGAATATAAAAACATAGGTCGTAAGAAAGACGGCAATAAACATGGCAATACGGTGCAGCCTGCTGCGATACAGCCGGTCAGGCAAGAAAATCAGGTAGATGACAAAGGGGAGCGCGACATATCCGGCCGTCACAAGGTCGAACAGAAAACCGACACCGTATACTTTCAGGAGAAGCAGCGGGTTTGCATCAAGCAGGCGCAGGCTCTTTACCATGAGGACGACGCGCGTGATAAAGGATAGGCCAAGAAACGCAGAAAAAAAGACGCCCAGGATAAGAAAACGACCCGGCTCTTTCCTGGTGCAGCCGCCTGAGCCGTTCTTGTCTTCCGATTCTACAATGGGGGTTGCCGGGTGATTCTGCATATCTCTTTATCGTTCCAATCTGCAATTAGAGTGCGGGCTGCGAAGAGATGAACGTCTGTTCACATGAACTCCTGTTTATTATCGCGTCAGATGTGCGCTTCTGTCAAGCTTGATCCGCAACGCTGCGAAAAGACCGGGAACGCTCATAGCGATGTCAGCGACTTCTTATGGACAGATTCGTAGACTGTGCTATCATTTGTATCAAGGTTAAGAAAAGATAAATTGAAAACAGGTAGACAGAAGATTAAGGCATCGACAGGCATGTTCGATACTATTCATAAAAAACTTATTCTGCGGCTTGCTGTTGCGTGGTTTATTCTGTCAGTTGTCGCAGGCGCGGTAAGCTACTTTGTTGAGCATAAAAAGATAGATGATTTTGTCATCGGCCTGGCTGAAATTGAGTCGAGAAAATTTATTGCTGATGAGATGACGTATCTTGATGATCTCACGCCAGAAAATGTTGCCATTTTACGCCAGAAGAGTCAGGAGCACCTTCTGACCGGAAGGTTTTCAGTAATTGAATTTTATGATAAGAGCAAAAAACAGGTTATCGAGCTTGCCCGCGAAGATACGGAAAAGATCGAAGATAGAATGAACCTTCTCAAGCATGACCGTCTCATGAATGAGATCATACAGTATGAGAACTTCTATATTGATGACCAGATGTTCGTAAGGGTGTTGAGCCCGTTAAAGACAACAGACGGAAGAATAGTCGGCTATTTTGAAGGTGCCTACCGGGTAGAGCCCAGAATCGTGAAAGACATACGAGAACGCGTGCTGTTTTCTCTGATACAGGTGGTAATGACGGTTCTGATCTCCACCGTAGTCTTGTATCCTGTTATCATTGCCCTCAATAAAGGGCTGATTAAGTATTCCGTAGACTTGTCCAGTGCTAATCTGGGAATGCTGGAGGTGCTTGGCAGTGCAATTGCCAAAAGGGATAGTGACACAAATGATCATAATTATCGTGTCACGATCTATGCGGTCAGGCTTGCGGAGGCAATGCATTTAAAAAGAAAAGAGATTCAGGCGCTGATTAAAGGCGCATTCCTGCATGATGCGGGGAAGATTGCAATAAGCGACAACATCCTCCTTAAACCGGGCAAATTGACTGAAGCAGAGCATGATATTATGAAAACTCACGTTGAACACGGTGCAGAGATCATTGGAAGTTATGTCTGGCTGCAGGACGCAGAAGAGGTGGTTCGTTATCATCATGAGAAGTTTTCAGGAGATGGGTATAAAGATGGCTTGAAAGGCAGCGCAATTCCTGTTGCTGCTAAAATATTTGCAGTAGTTGATGTATTTGATGCCCTGACCTCAAAACGCCCCTACAAGGAGCCATTATCTTTTGAGGATTCAATGCGCCTTATACGCGAGGAGCGGGGGAAGCATTTTGATCCTGTAATCCTCGATGTGTTTAGCGACATTGCCTGGTCCATTTACTCAGAAACTCATAAAGTGGAGGGAGCATATATGAGGGCGACGGTGCAAGAGCTTATAAGCAGATACTTTGGTTCTGATATCCTTGTCAAAATCTGAATTCACAGGGGAATAGAGTCATATCCCTTCCAAATTGTGATATAATTTGCACGGAAGTTATGATAATGCAAGACGGTAATTCAAAAGAGGCATTCCCGTTCAAACAGCTCTTATCGGGCGCACTTCTCATGTCAGCTTTGCTTTTCAGCGCCTGCGGCGGCGGTTCATCATCCAGTCCCGAGTCTCCCACATCCAGTCCCGAGTCTCCCGCATCCAGTCCCGAGTCTCTGCTGAAAACATTTCAGACCAGCTTTGAATCAGTTGACGATTTCCTGGGCTTTTATATTGTCCCGCAAAATCATATGAAGTCTGCTTCTCATGATCTGTCGTCTGAGAAGACGCGCTCCGGCAGCTATTCTCACAAAGGCTGGATTTATGCCGCAAATCCACCCAGCACACCAACTCAAAATAATAACCATCGGGCGTATCCAACGATTCAGCTCTATAAAACAGCCGGCGGCGCATTTAAGACCCCGGTAGTAATCGAATTCTGGGTCTGGCTGGATGTGAATCTTTCTCCCGGAGA
This sequence comes from Nitrospirota bacterium, assembly GCA_016235245.1. Taxonomy (NCBI): domain Bacteria; kingdom Pseudomonadati; phylum Nitrospirota; species Nitrospirota bacterium. The sequence continues at coordinate 52,227 of JACRLO010000027.1, forward strand.
ATGGGTCAGTTTTGCGACGCTGGACCACACTACCTCTGACAGCTGGGATGCTGTCCTGGTAAATTTGAGCGATCAGGGCTTTGTTCATCTTATGCATGTGCCCTATACCGGCCAGGGGGAACGTACCTTTCAGACTTCAACGATTACGTTTCCCATGAAACAGTGGGTAAAACTTACAATATCTCTTCATTTCGACAGCGAACACGGCTATGCCAGGGTCTGGCAGGACGATCAGCTGGTTTCCGAGGCCGAGGTAAGGAGAGGCAATGGCTTTCTTACCCAGGCACATTTCGGGCTCTATGCCCCGCCATCATTGTCAAGCGGCGTAATATACAATGATGATTTAATGATCAGAGAGGAGTGACAGGTAGTCCCGGACTTTACCGCGGACGCGGCTGATCGCAACGATCATCGATGCTGCCATATCCTCTATGGCAGGAAGCGGGTTTTGACAAAGAAATGGCAGAGCGCATCGTAGCCTCTTTCAAATGGAAGAAAGGGACGCATAACCAGCCGAATGCAGGCGACAGAAAATAGCCGCGCCTGAATCGTTACGTTAACGCAAAATGCGAAGAAGAAATATTAAGGTAATTAAACGTATTCATTTAAGAGCAGCGTCAATACTTCTGCTGCTGGTAACACTTGCATCTGCAGCTTCAACCGCCGATAATCTTCCCCGCTCAGGGACGGTAAAAGGAATTATCGAACGGACAGAATCAGATAATGAGGGGCTATTTTCCATCTGGATCATTGTAGACGGCCGCATGCATGAGTTCCTGAGTCGTGAGGCCAGGGTTACAGACTGCTCTGCCGAAGATATTTCAAAAGGCCAGCATGTCCGGGTCAGCTTCAAAGACCGTGAGCATAGCGAAATGGACGATTTCTTTACCGCAAAGGCCCTGACAATCAAGGTTATCCGACCGGGGACAACAGCCGCCCCTAATGGCGAGGCTGTTGTCGAATACCGGCTCGAGTCAATGCACGGACAGGAACCTTCCAAAACCTTTCAGTGGAGAGACGGTTCCAGGTCTGTGAAGACGGAGACCCAACCCTTCATGGCAATCTCCGATTTTCGTGTCGCCAGGACTGTCCCGACCGGCCGCAATTCGCCGGGCAACTACAGCGTTGAGCTGATTCATACGAAGTCCGGGGCGAAGAAGTTCAGAGAAGTCGCAGACAGGGACCGGCAGCGCCAATTCTCCATACTGGTCGACAGCAGGATCGTCCAGTCCTATGCCTTCCCACCTGCACAAAAGAAGGTCTATGACCGCGGCACAACACTCTACGGTCCATTCACGAAAACCGAAGCAGCGTCCCTTGCGCGCAGAATAAACGCCTCAATCCGTGCGCAGAGTCGCAGTCTGGTTAAATGAATCAGCAGAAGGCCCTGCTGCTCAGCTGCCTGCCTTATGGGAAGCCTGCAGGGGGCTCACCGTTTAAATTGAGGCCGCTCTCGATAAAATGTCTTGAATATTTCATATCGGTTCCGAGGATATGGTTTTGGAGCCATTCTTTCAGAAAATGCAATATTTCCATTGTAAGCACAAAGCTGACGCCTTCCACTCTCTCTTTTAAATCAAGCGCCTTAAGGGTAAATTGTTCGTGCTCGATCTTATGAGATTGATAACCGGGGAAATTGAAGCTCTGCATATACCTTTCTTCTGTCACAAAATGGTCATTCGCATAATGTACCATCTCAATTATTATTGTTTTTTGAGCTTCACGCCCCTTGTTTGAAATCAACGCCTGGTGTAACGTGTTAATCATTTTAATCAGCGTTTTATGCTGCTCGTCAATTTCCTTTACCTTGACACTATACTCATCCGACCACTTCAAATAAGACATTATAATTTCACCCTCCTCATTTCTTACTATTCTGCCCTTTACATAATTATGCCGCAGTACCAAGGATCATCAACCGGATATTCAGCTAAAGCTTAGCATGCTTCTTTTCTGCCAAATACTGTAATTTTTTACCTATATTTGAAAGCGGGGCTTTCTTCGTGCAATACTATAAAAGTGTTCCAGGCGTGCTGGATGCTTTATGACAACAGATGAATAAGAGGGACCGATTATGCATACGGATGAATACGGTATTACGCTTTCGCGGGAAGTAAATATCTGCAACAGGAAGCTGAAAGAAATCAGACTATTCCTTGCAAAAATGGAGGAGAAATACCATATGAAGACAGATGCATTCATCGGAGAATGCACGGGCACCGAACATAAGGATAACAGGGATTTTGCGGAATGGAAGGAAAATCATGAAGCCCTGAAGACCTGGATGCAGTTGAAGGAACAGTATGATGAAATCTACCGCAACATGCGTTGATCCGGTATTTCAGCGCTGACGGGCAGTTATTTTTTATAATATTTCGCATATAATTTTTTTGCGCAGTCCGGACATACACCATGACTGAATTCCGCCTCAGAACGCTCACGAATATAGCATTCAATCTGCTGCCAGCACCCCTTGTCATCTCTGATTTTCTTGCAGGAAGCACAAATAGGAAGAAAGCCGCTCAATTGTTTGACCTTTGTAAGGGCATCCCGCAATTCGGAGATAAGCGTTCCCCTTTCTTCCTCCAGTTTTTTTCGCTCACTAATATCCCGGGCAATATGGATACTGCCAACCACATTACCGCCTGAATCTGTCCAGGGCGACGTTGTGACCAGGAACCATCCCCCCAGGTTTTTCTCATAACCCTCTGTCGTATGGATGGAGCCGTCTTGTAATGTTTTGGTATGAGGACAAGAATCGGCAGGGCATCCTTTTTCATGCACTGCCTCATAGCATGTTGTGCCAATACAGTTTTCTCTCATAAGGCCTAAGCGCTCGGACATGGATTTATTGATCCGAACAATCCGATAGCTGCGGTCTAAGATACAGACCGCATCAGGAATCATATCGAACAGTTTGTCCCAATTCTCATCGGGCGCAAACAATGCTTCCCCTGCGCTCTTGCTGTTATTTAAAGCCATCTCAAAAATACCCCATGTATTTTTTTGGGGTCTGACCGTCAAGGCAGAGACCGCACGGAATACCGTTTGGTCTCTGCCTTTTTGCGGATAACCCCTGCATCATCTGCCGGAAAAATCAGTGCCCGCTTGGGAAAAAGGTGGTGCTCACCCAGTACAGGATCAAAAGCAGGCCTGTTCCCAACCCCACGCTCCAGCCGATAAGCTGTTTTTCGATCGGGAGCAGGGGCTCATACTCAGCGTTCATTTTTTCCAGCTCATTCGAAAGATTCGGTTTTTCTGCCATGGTTATCTCCTTTTGCGACTATAGATTAATTATCCTGTTATATGACCGGCGGCTTCACGCCATGGAAAAATAGCCATGAAATACCAAGACCGACCCATATAATAAACCCGAACAGGCAGAGGATATATACTGCTGCCAGTTTTCCGATGCCTTCTTCCCAAAGCTTTTTGAAGTTCGACACAATACCGATGGTAAAGAAGGTGAGCACAAAAAACATTACCCGAAACACGTTGCCTTCGCTGGTGGCCGCGCCGGCTGCTGCCATGGTCTTCTTTGGCTCCCTGATCGAGGTCTCAAGCTCTTTGATCCTGTCCTTTGTTGCAGCTATTTTCCCGTTAAGCGCAGTCAACTCTGCAGGGTCTGTTGTCTTCGGCAGCTGCTTTTCGACTGAGGCGATCTCTTCCCTGGCCGCCTTGATCTGTTTGTCTACGGGACTGATGGCGTTGGCTGCAGGCCAGCAGATTGCCAAAACCAGAAAGAAGGTGAAGGCGTATCCGATGACGAATTTCGGAAAGCGATGCCAGATCTCGATAGCCTGGATTTTCTGGCCCGGCTTGCATTCAATCTTGGTGCACCAGATAATGGCCAGGATGAATGCCCAGATGCCGATGAAGATGTCAATAAACATCTTGACCGTGGTAGCCGTCATGGTTATCCAGTCTGCCTTGTAATTGATCCCTTCCATTTCGAGGGCCTTGGCCCTGATGAGCGCATCGGTAATGGCGCCGCTTGCTACTGCACCTCCATCGGTCTTGACGGCAAGCCCCATCCACGCACCTGCCACCAGCGGCTCGCTCCAGAGCATCGCCTGGGCAATAAAGGGCAGAAGGATCATCTCCACGACCGCAAATATGACAACAAGGGAGGAGACCATAATTGGAACCACCGGCCTTGCCCTGATAGCGCCGCCAGTCGCTATGGCAGCTGACACGCCACAGATCGAAATACCTGACGCCAGTGGGGCCGCCCATTCCCTGCTGAACTTGAAATACTTCCGGGCAACAAAATATACAACGGCCCAATAGATCAGGTAGGCCTCAATAATCGCGCAGAGTCCGCGGAACATGACGTTTGTTGCCAGGCTCATGGATTCAGCAGACTTCAGGCCAAGGCCGGCGCCCATAATAACAATGGCAGTCTTAATGTAGAGTTCAGGACGCGATGCCTCCTTCAACATCCCGGAGAGTTTCGGGAAGAAGTTTCCGACAACGAGTCCGGCAAGGAGAGCGATAATAAACCCGGCTTCACCGGTCAGGCTTAACGCCCAGGGTATATTAAAGTTTTTCAGCTGATTTTTTGTTGCTGCAATATAGGCATAATGGCCGCAAAACCAACAGAGATAGCCTATCCAGAAAACTATCGTAAAACCGACAGCGAACTTTCCTACGTTTGTGCCCAGCAGTTTGGCTCCAGCTCCCATGACCACCAGCATGGCGAGGTAGGTCAAAAGGATTGAGACAAACCCTGACATGCCTTTCCTCTCAAACTTGTCCCCGGCTTTAAGGGTGCTGGTATCTTCTTTAACCGTTATGGTTTCTTCTTTCCCATCTGACTTTTTAAGAGTGATTTTCTGCCCGTCAATCTTTACAATATCACCCTTCACTGCCTGAAGATTTTTTGCCACCGGCCCCATGGCTTTCGCAGGGTCGGTCCATACTTTTGTATTTATTCCCCATCCCAGAAGATCGACCCCCCCGAAGCTACCGAGAGAGAGGAGAAAAATAAAGAGACCGAGGAACAGCGATAACCAGTCCTCACTTATACCACTCTTTTTCCCTTCCATTTGCTGCCTCCTTTTTGGTTCTTTTCTGTCACCATCCGGCCCCCACCCTCTTTCATTCGGCAGTCTGATTCACCTCCTTCTTCCGAACATAAAGAAGAGCCGGCATGCCCATCTGCTTATGTTGTATCCCGGATATCATCGTCGATAATTATGGATGAGCAAGGAGGGTGCCATGATACAGAGTGATTTAATTACAAAGAGTTGTACTGTTCTTCTGAAAAAAAACGTTCCCGCGCGGGAACAAGGGGAAGAGGTTCACGTTCCCAGGAGGGAACACAGGCAGGCTATATGAAGCAGTTCATTGCATAGTCTTGCATTATTCGATTCCGATTTCTTTTATTTTTTTCCATAGCACCTTTCTGCTTATGCCAAGCCTCTCGGCTGCCTCGGTCTTCTTTCCCCCTGAGTCGCTGAGCGCTCTGATAATCCGCTGCTTTTCAAAGCATCTGATGCTCGCCTCAAGGGAAAGGTCTTCCGCATAACAGGCTGTCTTGTCGGAAGTCCCGGACATCTCATCAGGAAGGTCCTTCACCTGGATGGTATCATCCTTGCCAAGAACAGCTCCCCGCTCCACCGCATGCTTTAGCTCCCTTACGTTACCTGGATAATCATAGGAAAGGATAGTATCATATGCCGCCTGAGATACCTTGAGGCCCGGCTTGTTGAATTTGGCTCTGAAGTAAGCGAGGAAGTGGTCGACAAGATGCGGGATATCTTCTTTCCTGTCCCTCAGGGGAGGCAGAGAAATAGGCACGACGTTGATGCGGTAGAAAAGGTCCTCCCTGAATTCCCCCGCTTCTACACACTCCTTCAGGTTCCTGCGCGTTGCGTAAATACTCCGGACATTGACCTTAATCGGAGAATTGCCGCCTATCCTCGTGACGTTGCTGTCCTCCAGTATCCTCAGCAGCTTGGGCTGCAGCGTAAGCGGGATATCGCCGATTTCATCGAAAAAGATCGTCCCTTCATCAGCGAACTCGAACTTGCCCTTCCTCATTTCTGAAGCACCGGTAAAGGCCCCTTTCATATGCCCGAAAAGCTCAGACTCGAATAAGGCCTCGGGGATGGCAGCACAATTTATCTTGATAAACGCCTTATTGTTCCTGCGGCTCAGCCGATGGATCGCATTTGCCACGAGTTCTTTCCCCGTACCGCTTTCTCCCCGAATCAGCACCGGCACATCCGTATCGGCAACAGCGGTAATGCGGTCGAATACATCTTTCATGAGAGGACTGCTGCCTATGATATCCCCGAACTCGACCCGTTCCCTCAACGTTTCCCTGAGGAAAATAACCTCATCTTCAAGCTTGCGGAAATTGAAAAATCTTTCTATGGAAATAAGAAATTCGTCATTTGAAAAAGGCTTGGCAATGTAATCGAAGGCCCCCTCCTTCATGGCCTCAACAGAACCCTTTATTTCGGCAAATGCGGTAATAATAATAACTCCTGAGGCAGGGCAGGCCTCCCTGGCCTTTCTGAGCACGTCAAGACCACTCCGATGCGGCAGCCGGAGGTCTGTAATGATCAGGTCGAAGCTCCCTTTCTCAAGAGCCATAATCCCTTCCGCACCGTCAGCGGCTAGGGTGATTGCATAACCCTGTGAGGAAAGAAAATGTTCCATGCCAAGCCGCATGATCGGATCATCTTCGACAATAAGAATCTGTTTTTTCATAACGCCACCGGCAATTGTATGGTAAACGTGGTCCCATATTCCGAAGTTTCAACTTTTATCTCTCCACGGTGCTGCTCTATAATGGCCTTACTTACCGAAAGACCGAGGCCAGTGCCCTCGCCGACTCCTTTCGTCGTATAGAAAGGATCAAATATCTTCTGGAGCACCTCCGGAGATATGCCTTTCCCTGTGTCGGAAACGGATACGAAACACCAATTTGCCTCATGACGCGTCCTGATCGTGAGCTTGCCTCCCACCTCCATAGTCTGAGCAGCGTTGATAATCAGGTTGAGGAAGACCTGTTCCAGTTTATTCGCATCCGCCGGAAGATCCGGCATGTCCGATGCCAATTCCGTAACTACCGATATCTCCTTGCCCCTGAGGGTATATCCCACAAGGGCAAGGGCATTTTCGATAATACCGTTAATCCGGGCCGGAGCAATACAGAGAGGCGCATTTTTCGCAAAGTCCAGGAGATGTCTCACTATGCTCTGTATCCTGAGGAAGCCGGTATTGATTACCTCGATATGCTTGACCCTCTTTTCTTCATCCATCTCGGTATTCATAAGATTGTTGAAACAGAGTTGTATCCCGCCAAGGGGATTGTTTATCTCATGCGCTACACCTGCCGATAATTGTCCCAAAGCCGCAAGCTTTTCGGTCTCCATCATCTGTTTCTCTATTTCAGCAGTCTTTCTCAGTTTCTCGTGCGCCTCCATAAGGTGTTTTGCCAGCATATTGAACGATCCGGTAAGGTCACCGATCTCATCTGCGCGCGTGCTTCTTATTTCTCTTCCGAGAGGCTCTGACCCCTGCGCAATGTTCCGGAAGATGCCGGAGATGCGGTTGAGCGGGTTGGTCACAAGGTGCCTGAAGGTCGTGTACAGGGCAAGGAACAGAAAGGAGAGCGTGCCCAATCCAAAGATAAAAGCATCAATCGAGATTTTCTTTGCCTGCGCAAGGGCCTTATCCAGGGGAATGGAAATAGATTCCAGACCAATCAGTTCTCCTGCTTTCCATCCGAACTTGCCCGTCTTGCCGTATTTTTCCAAAATACCGTGCGCTGCCGCAGCGACTTCTCCATGGCAATGCAGGCAGTCCTCTTCAGAATAAAGAGGCCGCGAATAAATAAGGTATTCCTTTCCTCCCACCTCTTCCCTGCCGTGCCTCTCTGCAACATCTCTGTGCTGTCTGAAATAATTCATCATTGTAAGATCAAAGACATCTGCGGTATTTTCAGGGTTCAGCGGCCTGTCAGAAACTCTTTTGTAGGCATAGTCCGGGAGATGGCGGGTGAACTTTTTCATGACCTGAAGATTGACGTGAGTCGTTGACATGGCTTCGACCACAAAATCATCTTTCGTGTGAAGCTTCGAAAAGATTTCGAACATGCGGGGCCGCAACGACTCCTTCACATAGTCACCCAAAGCGCGCACATGGGTCATGATGATGGTCGTTTTGTTTTCAGCCTCATTAATGACCTGGGCCCTCAGGTAGTAATAGAGCACCGTAGAGAATAATGCACAGAACAGAAGAAGAATGATTCCGACAAACAGGCTGAAACGCAAACTAAGACTGAACATATTTATTTTCATGCCCGTATTGTATCACAAGCTGGTCTGGCTTCCCGATAGCGGGAGGGTCAGCCTTTCAGGCGCGATAGTCTAATTTTGGATTCGAAGGAATAAGCCCTTTTTCCATCGCAATGGCAACGGCATGGGTCCTGTTCTGCGCATCGAGTTTCTTGATGATATTATAAATATGAAAATTCACCGTCCGCTCCGTAATTTTCAGGATTATTGAAATATCCCACGAGCTTTTCCCCTTTTTAAGCCACCAGAGTATTTCCTGTTCCCTGGGGGCAAGAAGCAGGCCTTCCACCGGATTAAAAGTTATCTGCCGAGCCCACCCCTCCGGCTGCACAGCTGACAGGATTGCGCTGACATCCTCCAGCAGCAGGAAGGCGCATTTTCTGCTGCGGCAGAGGAAGGGGGATGCAGTCACCAGAAGGTAGATCTCTTCGACCCTGTTGCTGCGGCAGATCTCGACCACGGCCAATTCACGGTATACCCTGCTGGAATTGATGGAATCGTTAACCAGGGTTCGGATGACGCAATTTTTGCAGGCAAGGGTAGTCCCACAGCCCCCCGGTCCCTCAGAGGCATGAACACACTTCAACGCCTCGCCCCCCTTAAGGACGCTTACATGCCCTTTATGCAGCCCCAGTTTGCGGGCAGTGCAATTCCAATGCAGAAGTTTTACGTCTTCGTCAACAATAAATGCCGGGGCAGGTATGGCATCAAAGATCTCACCAATAGGCATATCTTCAAAAAACTTATCGGACATCTGTTCATCCATACCGTTGCCGGACGACCTCCTCAGCCTGTTCAATTTGATCCATCGTGTCAGCGTCAATAACTCCAGTCAGTATTGATCCCAAAAAACGGCTTTGTGCCAAGTTCAATATCACCTCCGGTAAGACGTATGGAAACCTCTGAAAACCCTTTTATTACCGAGTTCCCGCAACCGCTCTAAAGACTGAATTCGCATGACACCATGCCGACAGAGCATGGCCATCCTGAAGCCCATTCAGGTCTCCCGAAGGAGTCGATTACGTGAAATGCCTCACACGACATGTGAAATGCCTCACCAGAAATATCGGATTATAATACTATCAAATAGGGAGAAAACTCATGCTGTTACTTCTTACAGTTGCAATCATTATATCAAATTGTAATTATAAATCATAGGGAATATGCAAACTTAATGATAATAGCTATGCGGTAATTAGATTATGATTAAAGTAATTTAAGTGAATCAGAACATTTGTCCTCGTTTAGAATGCGTCAAATAACGCAGCAAAGGGAGGCTTTTGAAAGGGAGGTTTCATTAGTGATCAGGGCAATTTTAAGTGAGGGCATTTCAAAAGCGTGGATGAGGCTATATATCGAGCTCCTGGCCGCGTTTATAGTCATCGGAACATGCAGCCCCTCAGAAGCAGCGAATCAAACACAGGCCGGAACAATATCGGCGTGTGCCGCAGATGAAACATCTATTCTTGTCCGGATGCCCTACAGGGGCGACGACAACGTCAACAACACCTATACCGTTGAATACAAGGCATGCAATGAAGAGTCCTTCACTCCCTGGTCATCGGCAGCTCATACCGTCAGCCCCTATAGCACAACCATATTCGGGCTCTCTCCCAATACCTGCTACAGCATCAGGGCGACTTACAACGACCCTGACGGGATCACCGGCACTGCCATTCAGACAATAAAGATCTCCTCGACATGGGACAACACGATGCTCCATAACAGCAACCGTTTTCCCAACACAACGAAATGGTCAGGCGTCTGGGGCACTCAAGGCACAGGCCAATACGGCCAGATTGTATGTGCGACTTGCCATACAAGGACAACAGCCAACATCAAGCGAGTAAAAGACACGGTAATTGTTGCTCCTGATACCCCTGCGCACAGTTTTCCGGCTCAAGCAGGTGGACTGGGGCCTGACTTTCTGAGCACAATAGCACCAAGAGGATTTGGTGATGATACCGGGGGGCATGCCGTTTCACAAAAAATATGCGAGGTCTGCCACAGTCAGAACAAATACCATAACTATAACACGGCAAACAATACCGGCGACCTCAGCCACAACAACAATACAGACTGTATCGTCTGCCATAAACACATGTCTGGGTTTGCGTCTTCATGTTCTGACTGCCACGGCAATCCTCCGGTTGTCAATTCCCATAGCGGACCTGATGGGCTGGCATATACCCCTGCTACCGGGTCTGTTACTGCTGGGGCGCACAACGTGCATACCGCGAAGTCAGTGGCATGCAGAAACTGCCATTATAGCAGCGCAGGCACAGGTGCCACGCACCGGGACAGCGCAATCACACTGGGCTTTTATCTCTTTGGGGGGATATACCAGGGAGGAGCATACAACGGCCAGACTACGGCAATTTACAACGCTACTTCCACTTCCCCTGCCACCGTAGTAACAAAGACAGGAGCAAAGACATGCAGCAACATTTATTGCCACGGCAACTATCCCGGCAGCGGCAGGAATGCTACGCCTGTATGGGACGGAACCGTGATTTGCGGTTCCTGCCATAATGCATCAAACACAACTGATCCCGGCACCGGAAAACACGGCAAACATGCAAGTTCAGATTATTATGAGTTTAAATGCACCCTATGTCATAAAGATATTGTTGGAGGAACATCACCTGCCGGTTATACGATCACAGACCAGAGCAGGCACGTAAACGGCTATGTGGACTATAAATTTGATACAACTGATCCAAGGGTTGGCGGAGGCGCATACAGTATAGCCACCGGGACCGCAGCCCCGACAAATGGGACCACGCCTCGGGCTTTTGGGAGTTGTAATACTATCTACTGCCATTCAAATGTTCAACCAGAGGGTGGAGTGGGTGGACCTTCGAGTTATTCCAATCCTTCCTGGGCCTCTACCGGCACTGCTGCATGTGGTTCATGCCATGCAGGAGGACATGGAGCGCTGATAGGGACCGGCAGTCATTCAGCGCATCTTGCCTATGCCTTTACGACATCTGATACGTATAAATGTGCCATATGTCATTCATGGGACCAGTCGCAGTCATTAAGCTGTTCAAGTTGCCATAATTTTTATGCAGTTCCTGAATATGCAAAACATGCCAATTATAAAATCGAGGTTGTATTTGATCCTGCCTTTAACAGCAGCGCTTCATACGGCAAAAGCCCATCGTTTACCCCGGGAACAGGATACAGTAACTGTTTTAATACTTACTGCCACAGTAACGGCACATCGGTCTCAACCAGCGTTATCCCTTCCAATGCATCGCCGAATTGGGGCTCAGTCGCTTTGACATGCGCAGCATGCCACGGCTATCCGCCCTCGTATGCGCAGGATGAGCCAAAGTCTAACAGCCACGCGGCTCATTTGTCGTTCAACCCGACCTGTAATCTCTGCCACTACCCGACCACAACGAACGGCAGCACGATCACGAGCACGGTAAATCATGTCAACGGGACCTATAATGTGGCACCTGACACATCGGCAGTCTTCAGTTGGGGCGGCGTATCCCCGGTAAATGTGAACTTCACCTACGCATACGATACCAGCGGTGGCAGGTGCAGTAATATCTCCTGCCATATCGCAATGGGCTACGGCCCGAATAAAACCTGGGGCGACGTGGGATTAAGCGTTGATTAGTCCGGGAGCTTCGGCCCAGGCGGCTATGAGGTGCAGTTTACGGGCGGAGTCTCCAACGGAACTCCTCTCTACACCTACCTGTGGGACTTCGGAAACGGGACAAGTTCGATTGTCCATCTCAAAAACTGAATTGTCCTGGTAGCACTTATACTGTCAGGTCAGACTGTTCGCTCTGCTTTGCCGGCCTTGAATGTCATATATTTCTTTAATATACCATCAAATCTGGTGCAGACCTGCTGTCATTTATTACAGCTATTATTACGATCTCAATCTGTAATGATAATTACAAGATGACCTGATAAATAATATGGCGATGTTTGGTGCGCAGAAAGGCAAAAAAATGGATAACAATCATCCCTTAGTCATTGCACTAAAGAATTTGACTCATGACCTTAGATTATTTATCGAGTTGTCATTGCAGGAGACTGATGCATCATGGGAAGAGTGGCTGAGACTCATTTTAAAAGAAGGCGGCGATAAATGCTGGGAAATGAAAAAGTGTTCAAAAAAGGACTGTCCTGCTTATTTAAACGCCGATGTCCGGTGTTGGCTGGTTGCCGGAACCTTGAGCGGGGAAGAAGCACAATGTGAATTTGCCGTGAAATATAAACACTGTACTGAGTGCGGTGTTTATAAAGAATCAGTTTTTAAGGACCCTGTTACCGAGACTTACGAGCACGTTGTCACCCTGATACATAGTCTGCGATTAACGCAGGACAAGCTAAAAGTCATGGCAGTCAGAGACCCTCTGACAGGCGTCTTTAACAGGAATTATTTCAATGAAATGATAGCCAATGAAATTAACAGGACAAGGCGCTACGGTCAGAGGTTTTCAATCGTTATTTTGGATATTGATAACTTCAAGCAGATAAATGACGACTATGGTCATTTGATCGGCGACTGGATATTAAGGGAATGTGCCTTGATCCTCGGCATGTCAATCAGATCCTCGGATCTCCTTGTCCGTTTCGGCGGGGACGAATTTCTGGTCGTTACACTGGAAACCGATCTAAACGAATGTCGCTCCTTGATTTCCCGTATTCATGAACGTCTGTCAATCTGGAACAGAGAACATAACAACCCTTATTATGGTTTATCGGTAAGTATCGGCTGTTCTCTCTTCGATCAGGGAAAAGACTTAATGGAGGTAATACAAGAGGCAGACTCCCGCATGTATCAGAATAAATTAAAACCGAAATTCTAAAATTACCATAAAAAAAGGCCGGTCATTTCTGACCAGCCCTTGTTATCTGTTAAGAAGTAATTACTTCTTTGCAGGTGCTGCAGGAGCAGGAGCTGCCTTTGCAGGCTCAGCCTTCTTCTCCTCAACCTTCGGAGCGTCAGCCTTTGCGTCAGCCTTCTTGGCCTTCTTAGCCTTCTTAGCCTTCTTAGCTGCCTTCTCGTCAGCCTTTGCGTCAGCCTTCGGAGCGTCAGCCTTCTTCTCCTCAACCTTTGCAGGAGCCTTTGTGTCAGCTGCCTTTGCAGGAGCCTTTGTGTCAGCCTTCGGTGCATCAGCTGCAAAAGCTGCTGTCACTGCGAATGCGAACATAAGAGCGATGATCAATGCTAATACTTTCTTCATGGTATTCACCTCCTTCATTATTAAATTAAACTTATATTTCAAAGTTTCTGGTTACACTAATATGCAATGCTGATGCCAACACTTACAACATGATCAATAAATTTAAATAATGATTTAATATTAGCAGGTTATATTCAATATTTTTTTGTGCTCATCTGATAAAAAGGACATCTAAGATTATAACTTTATCTCTTTTAGGAAATTTCTCCTCTTTTCGGGAACAAATCGTATCTGTCACATCTTGCGATTGCTGTTGTTGCAGAAAGGGGGGGGGGAGGAGCCTCCAGGGGGGTGGAAGCTCCTCTCTTTTGAGGAAGCCTTATAATCCTTGCTGCTGTATTTGTTGCCCTGGCCTTCTGAGAAATGCCGGCAGGTCCATCTCTTCCTCATAGGCAAAGATGTCGCGCGGCATGGAAGGCTCAAGACTGTAGTTCAAACTCTTGGCCAGTATTCTGTCAGATGCCTTCAGAGAGGCCGGTTCACGCATTACGACCGACTTTATCTCTTTTACTTCTTCTTTAGGCGCCCACTTTGGGATTTCCGGCAGTTCAACCTTCTGTTTCCTTTCATCAAAACCGGTAGCAATCACCGTTACCCTGACCTCGTCGCTCATATCAGGATCTATGACAGCGCCTAATATTACGACGGCATCTTCATGCGCATTGTCATAAATGTATGATGCGGCTGCCTGTATGCCGTCGTGGGAGAGTTCAAGTCCACCCGTAATATTGATAAGAATGCCTTTAGCACCTTCGATAGACGAATGCTCCAGGAGCGGGTTGGAAATGGCCTTCTTTGCCGCTTCAAAGGCCCCGCCCTCGCCTTTGCCAGTGCCTGAGCCCATAACAGCGCGGCCCATGCTCTCCATGACAGTTTTCACATCCGCAAAGTCCACATTTATAAGACCGGGCACGAGGATAATGTCAGAGATGCCCTGCACTGCATGCCTCAGCACATCATTGGCAATCGAAAAGGCCTTGATCATAGGGGTTCCCTTTTCAACAACAAGACTTATTTTGTCATTCGGGATTACAATCATGGTATCAACGCAGTTTGCAAGGTCTCTGATACCTTCCTCCGCATTCTCTTTTCTTCTTTTGCCTTCATAAAAAAACGGTTTGGTCAGGATGGCGACCGTCAGGGCTCCAATCTCCTTTGCGATGCTTGCAATGACCGGTGCAGCTCCGGTGCCTGTGCCTCCGCCCATACCTGCAGTAATAAAGACCATGTCGCAGCCGTCGAGCATTTCCATAATGGCTGCCCGGTCTTCAAGCGCTGCCTGCCTGCCGATCTCCGGGTTCGAGCCTGCACCCAGGCCCTTGGTGGACTGCTTGCCGATCTGCACCTTGACCGGCGCAAGAGATGATTCAAGCACCTGAAGGTCAGTATTGACCGCAATGAATTCGACTCCGTGCATATGCGATGCAATCATGTTATTGATGGCATTGCCGCCGGCTCCACCCACACCCACAACCTTGATCTTGGCGTTCTGGCCTCTTACCTCTTCGATTTCAAACATACGATACCCCCTTTTTCTTTTTCTGAAATAGTTCAAGGAAATCCTTGTATCCGAATGCATTCTTTATCTTCTCCGCCGCTGCCGCCAGCAGACCGGAGGTGCTGTCATGGTGTGGTGCTGTCTCCTCTACACTCCGGGCCGCATATGCGACAAGACCGATCGCTGCAGCATATGCGGGTATCCTCAAAGCATTCTTCAGGCCGGGCATTACGTTTGGAAGCCCTACGCGTACAGGCATTGAGAGGACCGATGCCGCAAGACCTGCGATGCCGCCCAGAAGAGCAGTCCCTCCGGTCAGTACTACTGAACAGGCCACCGCATCAACCGCATGATACATGCCGATCTCTTCACTGACCATCTCAAACAGCTCTTCGCATCTCGGCTGAATAATAGCCGCAAGCTGCTGCCTGCTCACCTTCTGTGGCTGCCCGTCCTGCCTCAGCAGTTCTATCGTTTCCAGTCCGGAAGAGGCACTGACAGAGACAAACCCAGCAGCCTTTTTGATCCTCTCCGCCTCAGCAACACTCACCTTCAGGCCTACGGCAAGATCGTTCGTGATATGCAGGCCGCCGATGCCAAGGACCGAAGCATGCACCATCGCCCCGTCCCTGAAATAGGCAATATCTGTTGTGCCTCCCCCGATATCAATCAGGAGCGCACCCTGGTCGATTTCATCAGAGGTGAGCACTGCCCCGGCAGTTGCCACCGGCCCAAACACGATATCGAGGACTTCAATTCCTGCCTGTTGGCAGGCCCTTGCAAGATTCTGCACTGACGGCGAATTGGCCGTAATAATATGCACGGTTGACTCAAGCCTTACGCCAGACATGCCGACCGGGTCAGTGATTCCACCCTGGCCGTCAAGTATGAACCCCGTGGGAATCACATGAAGCACCTCGCGGTCCAGCGGCATATAGACGGTCTTTGCAGATTCTATGGCGCGCATTCTGTCAGAAGCGGATATTTCCCTGCCCTGAAGACCGATAAGTCCGGTGCTCGGCAAGCCCGTAATATGGCGGCCGGTAATGCCGATGACAGCAGAAGCGATCTTCATGCCTGTTGCAGACTCCGCCTCATTGACTGCAGCACGGATGGAATTGGCAGCCTCTTCGATATTGACCACAACACCCTTTCTGAGCCCCCGGGAAACCGTTCTGCATGAGCCAAGGACCCTTGCACCCTTATCCGTTATTTCAGAAACAATCAGAGAAATGCTGGTTGTGCCGACGTCGATTGCGGCCAATATCATCCGGCTCATCTGATAACCTCGTTAACCGGTTTTACGATGGCTTTTTTTGCAAACCTTAGATCTATGTACGCAACAGGGATATGCCTTTTGCCTATCTCCTGCTCTATCTCGCCGAGCCTCGTCAGTTTATCTTCGTGCTCACCTGCGCCGACTTTCACATGAACGCCATCAAGATTTGCAGCCACCTCATTGGGCTGATGGGCAATGATCTCGATACGCTGCTTCTTCTGAAGCACGCCCATGTTCTTGATCACCTTTGCCAGATTGACCGCTTCCCTGAAGGCCTCTTTCTCGTTGTAGGGATCACTCATGATCACCGGCAGAAACGGTACGGAGTTGTCCTTCAGTTCCTCGAGCATCCTGCCCCTGTCATCTACGATAAACATCCTGCCCTTCATGTCGAGCAGCGCAAAAGGCTCTGTCTCCCTGATGCTGATCAGAAGCTTCGAGGGATATTCCTTGCGTACTGCTGCCGCCTGTATCCAGGGCGACTCTTTCAACTTTTCATATACCTTCCGGCTCGACATGGTCAGGAGACTCTCATCTGATCTGATTCCGCCGATATTTTTCAGTTCATCGTCAGTCAGGTGCTCATTGCCGGCGAGTTCTACGGTCCTCATTTTAAAGACAGAAGGCACGGCATGAGTAAAAAAATAGAGCAGACCGCCCACTGCCAGAAGCGGAATGACGACAAGCAGAATAATCTTCAACTTCGCCATGACAGCATCAAACCGCTTGAGCATGTTCTGCGAGCCCTTTCTGCCAGACGTATTTCCCCTGCTGCTTTTTATACTCTTCCGGGTCTTCATCAGTCTCCCAATATCCGACGGATAAGCTGAGGAAACTCAAGCCCTGCGTTTTGGGCGATCTTGGGCAGGAGGCTGGTCTCTGTCATGCCGGGGATCGTATTTACTTCAAGTACATACGGATTATTCTTTCGGTCGATGATCAAGTCCACCCTCGTTGCGCCTGAGCAGCCAAGCGCCTGATGCGCCGCCAGCGCAGCCTTCTCCGCATGGTGATACGTCTTTTTGTCAAGCTCCGGCGGAAAGATATACTGAGTGCGGCCAGCCGTATACTTTGCCTTATAGCTGTAAAATTCGTCGGAGGGCCGCACCTCTACCCCGCCGAGGACCTTGTTGTCAAGGATCGCTATCTGCACTTCCTGGCCCCTGATATACTTTTCTATCAGCACGGTGTCGCCATATTCAAAGGCCTTATTCAGGGCCTTCTGATAAGATCTGGCATCCTTGACGATCTCGACCCCGACGCTGGACCCCTCGGTTGAAGGTTTTACAACCACCGGCAGCTTCAGGCCGCGCAGTGAGGCGTTCTTCATTGATCGCTCTATGATCGAAAACGGAGGAACCGGTATCTGGTGATAAAGAAAGATCTTCTTCGATGCAACCTTGTCCATGGCAAGGGATGACGCCAGCACGCCCGAGCCGGTATAGGGAATGCCCATGATCTCGAGCATGCCCTGGACAGCGCCGTTTTCTCCATGTCCGCCATGAAGCGCGATGAAGACCTGCTCGATCTTCTGCTTCTTCAGCTTTGCATAGAAGTCACCTTTTGCATCTATGGCAACCACGTTGTATCCGATTGACTTCAGTGCCTTAACCACGGCCTTTCCGCTTCTGAGCGAAACTTCCCGCTCTGCCGACAGGCCTCCAAGGAGAACACCGATCTTATTCTTCCTCATCGTTATTTCCCTCATCATCCCTTCCCCATTATCCGTATTTCAGGCTGAAGCGTTACATGGAACCTCTCCATGACTTTTACAGAGACTTTATCCATAAGTGAAAGATAGTCGTCAGCCCTGCCTGCTCCGCGGTTCACAAAGAAGTTTGCATGCAGGCTGCTCACCTCGATCTCACCGCTTCGCATGCCCTTGCAGCCTGCCTCATCGATCAACTTTCCGGCCGACAGGCCTTCGGGATTTCTGAAGACGCAGCCTGCGGATCGCTCCCCTATCGGCTGAGCCGACTTCTTCTGCATGAAATAACCGTCTGTACGTGCCGCCACAGCCACGGCATCGTCTTTCCCTACACGCAGGTTTGCGCTCAGCACAATGTCGTCAGCCGGGATGCTTGAAGTGCGGTACCCAAACCCAAGGTCTTCCGGCTTGACCCGTTCAAGAATGCCGTCAGAGCGCAGAATTACGACAGATATCAGGAGATCTCTCATCTCGCAGCCATACGATCCGGCATTGCCGCATATCGCGCCGCCAACCATCCCGGGTATGCCGGTAAGACCTTCGATGCCTGCATATCCCTTTCCCCTGCAGAAGTTCACCAGTTTCTGCAGCGGCACGCCTGTCTCGACAAAGAGCTCGGCATGGTCATCTGTTTCATCAATGATCTCTATCCGGTCAAAAACCTTGAACTTGATCACAACTCCTTCAATGCCCGCATCTCGTACCAGGATATTCGTGCCTCCGCCCAGAGGGAGAAAAGGCATCTTCAGCCTGCCAAGGAGCATAACGATGTTCTTCAGCGACACCGGATCTGCAGGACTGACAACAACATCAGCCGGCCCGCCGATGGCAAGACTGGTATGCTCTTTCATGGAAGCATTAAAAGCAACTTCTCCCTGATAATAGCCGCTGAAGGTCTTATTCCACTCAGTCTGACTAATCAGCATGAAGCCTCTCCACCATCGATTCTCCCAACTTCCAGACATCGCCTGCGCCGAGTGTCAGAAGCAGATCGCCTTCCTTTAACTGAGCGGCAAGGTACTGCATCGCCGCTTCCCGGTCCGCGAAGCACGATACACTCTTCTGTCCCTTCTCCTTGATCTTTTCCGCAAGCAGTTCAGAGGTAATCCCGGGGATCGGCTTTTCGCTTGCCGGGTAGATATCGAGCAGGACAAGAACATCAACGCCCTGGAACGAGCCTGCGAACTCGTCCATCAGGTCTGCAGTCCGTGTATAGCGATGAGGCTGAAAGACCACGAAGAGCCTTCCCCCCGCTGGCAGATGCTGCATATTCTCCTGGGCTGCAGAGAGGGTCGCCTTGACCTCGGTGGGATGATGGCCATAGTCGTCGTAGACCTTCACGCCTTTTGCTTCGCCCTTGAACTCAAACCTTCTCTGGATACCGCTGAAGGAGCTGAGAGCCTCTTTGATCGCTGCAGGGTGCATCTTCAGCTCCAGGGCTACACCGATGCAGGCCAGGCTGTTCAGCACATTATGCCGGCCCGGTATCGGCAGCGTAAACGTGCCTGCATCGGCATGCTGAAAGGTCACATCAAAGGTCGTTGACATGAACCCCTTCCTGATATTCGATGCATAAATGTCAGACGTCTCAGACATGCCATAGGTGAAGAACCGCCTGTGCACTGAAGGGATAAGCTCCCTGATATGTTCGTTTTCATTGCAGATGAAGGCTGCGCCATAAAAGGGTATCTTGTTGATAAAGGCAAGAAAGGCCTCTTTCAGGCTCTTCATCTCCTTAAAAAAATCCATATGCTCCCTGTCTATGTTCGTTACGACTGCAATCGTGGGTGAGAGCTTCAGAAACGAGCCGTCGCTTTCATCAGCCTCTGCAACCAGGAACTCACCCCTGCCCAGACGTGCGTTCGATCCGATGCCTTTGAGTTTGCCGCCGATAATGATCGTGGGATCAAACCCTCCGTGGCCCAGAACGGTTGAAATGAGCGAGGTGGTCGTTGTCTTTCCGTGTGCGCCGGCAATGAGAACGCTGTATTTCAGGCGTGCAAGCTCTGCCAGCATCTCTGCGCGGGGGATAACGGATATGGTGCCGGCTTTGGCAGCAAGCACCTCGGGGTTATCAAACGAGACTGCAGAGGATACGACCACAACATGGGCACTGCCAATATTTTCAGCCCTGTGGCCAATCGAAATCCTGATACCCATTGCCTGAAGCCGTTTCGTTGTCTCCGATTCCTTTACATCTGAGCCGGTCACCTCATACCCGAGATTCGCGAGCACTTCAGCAATGCCGGACATACCAATGCCGCCTATGCCGACAAAATGTATGGTCTTGTATCTCTCAAACATGTCAGCTGCCTTTCCTTGCGGATGTCCGGTTATTGAGCAGGCCCATAGCCAGATCAACGATCTTGCTGCCTGCGTCAGGCCTTCCCAATCCCCTGCTTGCCCGCTGCATCTCTTTGAGCCCTTCGGGATTTCCAAACATCTCCCTGATGACCGCTGCAAGGGCCTGGCCGTTCATATCCTGTTCAAACAGAACGTATGCTGCACCCATCTCCTTCAGCTTCAGGGCATTGAACTCCTGATGCCTTCCTGCAGCGTGGGGATACGGAATAAGGATAGCAGGCTTGCCAAGCCCCGTCAGTTCCGCAAGCGTTGTTGCTCCTGCGCGGGATATGACAATGTCCGCTGCTGCATATGCCTCTGCCATCTGGTAGATAAACGGAGCGACCGTCCCCTTTACACCGCTTTTTCGGTATGCTTCACGAATGCCCTCAAAGTCCCTGTCACCGGTCTGGTGCAGAAACTGTATGTTCTCTTTCAGATCACCAAGGTGGTTCAGCGCATCGACCATGGTCCTGTTGATCGAAGAGGCGCCCGAACTGCCGCCGAATATGAAGACCGTAAACATTTCGGAGGCAAGAGAGAAGAGCCTGCAGGCAGATTCACGCTCCCCCTTCAGGACCTTCATGCGGACCGGGTTGCCGGAAAGAAAGGTCTTGCCCATCGGAAAGGCCGACATACTCTCCTGATACGTAACGCATATTCTGTCGACAAATCTGCCAAGGATCTTATTCGTCGTACCCGGCACAGAGTTCTGCTCGTGGATAAGGGTCGGGATCGATCTCAGACTCGCCGTAAGCACAACCGCTCCTGAGGCATATCCGCCCACGCCGATCACGATGTCAGGCGACATGGCCGCAAGGATCCTGCGTGCATCGAGAAACGAGAGAGCCAGCTTTGCAACACCGCCTATTTTCTTCATAAACGACTTTCCCACAATGCCCTCTGCCCGCAGAAACTGCAGGGGATACCCTTCCCGGGGAATGATCTTTGACTCGATACCGTGCTCTGTTCCGACGAAGACCACTTCTGCCCCGGCATTTCTTTTTTTGAACTCTTCCGCCAGAGCCAGCCCGGGAAAAAGGTGGCCGCCGGTGCCGCCGCCTGCTATCATGACCTTCATCTTGATGCTCCCTGGCTGCTGTATATGCTTCTTCTTGCAGCCTTCCGGACAATAAGGTTCCTGTCGCCGATCTGGGCCGGCCGGATGTCGTCGCCCCGCGAGATGCGCAGCAGCAGCCCGATAACAGCCATGTTCACCAAAAGTGCTGAACCGCCGTAGCTCATAAACGGCAGGGGAAGGCCTTTTGTCGGCACCATGCCGGTAACAACCGCAAAGTTCACCAGTGCCTGTACGGCAATCATAATGGTCAGGCCGTAGGCAAGGAAAAAATGAAAGCGGTCCTTTGTCCTGTTTGCAATCGTAATGCCTCTCGCAAAGAGGAACACAAAGAGCGCAATCACGACCGTTGCACCAAGCAGGCCTAATTCCTCGCCAACCAGACAGAATATAAAATCAGTATGCTTTGCAGGCAGATATGCCAGTTTCTGTTTCGACTCGCCAAGGCCGAGACCGGTCAGGCCGCCGCTTCCAAGGGAGATAAAAGACTGGATAAGCTGGAACCCGCTGCCCTGCGGATCTTTTGTCGGGTCAAGGAAGGTAGTGATCCTTTTCAGCCGGTACGGCTCCATGGCCAGTTTGATCACGACCGGGATTGCCAGCAGCAGCAGGGATGCGATATACCGAAGCCGCGTCCCGGAAATAAAGAGCATTGCCATGGTCAGGATAAAGAGACTCATGGTCGCTCCAAAGTCGGGCTGCTTCAGAAATACTGCCTGAAAGAGCGCCATAATGCCGAGGGGCTTTATGAAACTCCTGAAATTGTTCGCATCGTAATCAGGGCTGGAGAGGTACTTGGCCAGGAATATGACCATCGCCAGTTTCACCAGTTCCGAGGGCTGAAATGTCATAATCCCGAGCCTGAGCCAACGCCTCGCTCCTCCCGCCTTGAGGCTGATGCCCGGAACAAACACCAGCACAAGCAGGATACCGGAGAAGATCAGGAGCGGAACCGCCAGCTTCTCCAAATTTGCCGCCTTGAACCGGTACGCCACGAGCAGCGCTATCGTGCCCATGATCATCGTAATCAAATGACGCTTCACGTAGTAGAATTCAGTTATGCTTTTCTTTTCGACCGCAGGGACCACGACACCGGTCGAGCTGTAGATCATGATGCTGCCGAAGATGATCAGCGCGAGCATCGCAAACAGAATCATTTTGTCGTACGACCTGATAACAGGAGTCTGTATGGCAGATGAGCGGCTATGCATGGATCGTCTCGAGTTCCATAACGATTTTTTTGAACTGCCTGCCCCTATCCTCAAAGTCCCGGAACATATCGAAGCTTGCACATGCAGGAGACAGGAGAACCACATCTCCTTTCTCCGCCTCTCCGCGGGCGACCTTAACCGCCTCTTCCATATCCCCTGCCATCACCGTTTTGGCAACAGCGCCGAGTGCCTGCCCGAGTTTTCCGGCAGCCTCTCCGATCAGAACCGCCGCTTTGACTTTATTGACTGCAAGGGCGCTGAGCGTTGAAAAGTCGCCTGCCTTGTCCCTTCCGCCGGCGATCAGAATAAGAGGCTCAGAAAAGCTCTCAATCGATTTTATCACTGCCCCGACATTCGTACCCTTTGAGTCATTGATATATTTCACGCCGTCAAGCTCCCGCACCAGCTCGAGCCGGTGTTCAAGACCCGGGAATTCCCTGAGGGACTTCCTGACCGCATCAACAGGACAGCCTGCAAGGAGAGCCATGGCCGAAGCGGCCATGGCGTTCTCCAGGTTATGAACACCTTTAATGCGGATCTCCCGCATATCGATAAGCTGAAGCTCCTCTGCTCTGTCCTGCCGGTCTGAAAAATTCACGATAACAACGCCGTCTTTCACATACAGGCCTTCCACCTTCTCTGCCCTGCTGAAAAAATAGCGATAAGGCCCCCTGCCGCCTTCTCCGAAGCTCGCCGCGTGGAGTTTCATCGTCTCAGGGTCGTCCGCATTGAGGACAAGGATGTCAGGCTCACACTGGTTCTGAAAAATGGCAGCCTTTGCATCGCGATATTCCTGCATGGAAGGATACCGGTCAAGATGGTCAGGGGTGATGTTCAGGATTGCTGCGATGTGGGGTCTGAAGGTCTCGATCGCCTCAAGCTGAAAGCTTGATATCTCGGCCACAACCGCATCAGGAACCGCATTTTCCCTGTCCATCTTCAGAATCTCCTCGGTAAGCGCATTGCCTATGTTGCCGCCGAACATGGTCCTGAAGCCTGCTGACTTCATCATATGGTCCAGCAGGGTAGTCGTTGTCGATTTCCCGTTGCTGCCCGTGACGGCAAGAAACGGCACTGCCTTTTCTTCTGCCATCCGGCCTTCGATAATCTGGTATGCCAGTTCAAGCTCTCCGATGATCCTCTTTCCTTTTGCCCTGGCATCGGCAAGCGGCCTGATCGAAAGCGGCACTCCCGGGCTCACGACGATCACGTCGGCGTCTGAGAATATCTCCTCCGGATGGCTGCCGAGACAGAGTCTGACCGAGGGAGGAAGCGTGCTGACGATATCAGCCAGGTCAGCCGCGGTCTTGCGGTCGGTCACCGTCACGTCGGCGCCCATCCCGGCAAGCAGCCGCGCTGCGCCTGCTCCGCTGCGCGCCAGACCGACCACCGTAAACTTCTTATCCACTGATTCCATCCGGCCTCTTTGCCGCAAGGTTCGTTTTCTTCGCTTTTTTTGCTTTTACCATCATCCGGGTATTGTTCCTGACCTTGGTTTTTCCCTTAACCTTGATCTTTCCCTCAGCCTTGATCTTATGCTTCGCCTTTACTGCCTTCCCCGAAGAAGAGGATACCGTTGCTTTTGCAATGCCCTTCCTGCCCTTCACAACCCCGGCACCTGATGGAACTTTTCTTGTGTACGCTGCCTTGGTCACTCTGGTATCGTCATAGTCAGACCGGGTAAGGTACACGACCGGCTCTTCTTCGTTCTTCATGACCTTTGAGCCAAACGCCATGAGATCCTCGGTCTCCTTCCAGAGCTCAGTCCTGCTCGGCGCACCAAGGAGAGCCACAATGAGCGTGTTGTTGTCACGTTCGCCGGCGCAGACAAAACAATGTCTCGCCGCATTGGTAAAGCCCGTCTTTCCGCCCAGGAGCTCATCGTCTGACCACAGGAGCTTGTTGGTATTCTTTACGAAAAAGGTCTTGCCTGCCTCTGTGGAGAGCTCGGCAGCTCGGGTGCCGAGGATCTCTTTCAGAACCGGATGTTTGATCGCCTGCCGCATGATCTTGGACAGGTCATACGCAGTTGTGTACTGCCCCTTGCCCGGCAGCCCGTTGGGGTTAATGAATTTTGTGTCAGTCGCATTGAGTGCGATCGCCTTCCTGTTCATGAGCTGCACAAACTCTGTCTCTGAGCCGGCTACTGCCTCTGCAAGAGCCACCGCAGCGTCGTTCGCTGATTTCATGAGCGCTGCATACAGGAGGGTCTCAACCGTGACCTTATCGCCTTCTTTGAGCCCTGATTTTGTCGGAGCAGCATTGACTGCGTTGCGGCTGATTGTCACCACATCTTTGAGGTTTACTTTTTCAACAGCGATCAGCGCAGTCATCAGCTTGGTCGTGCTGGCAGGCATAAGCCTCAGCTCCGGATTTTTGGCATAGAGGACCCGTCCGGTCGACGCTTCCATCACAACCGCTGCCCGAGCCTGGATATCCTCGGCGTTGACGGCAGTGATGAGTGACGAGTGAAGAGTGATGAGAAGAAGGGCCACGCCTGTCATCAATGCCTTCACTGATAACCGATTACTCATTACGGATAACTGTCTCATGTTCACCTCAATTTGAGCGTTGCGAGACTGAGCAACGCCAGCATTATTCCGACGATCCAGAACCGGACGATCACTTTGGATTCCGGCCACCCCATCAACTCAAAATGGTGATGGATAGGCGCCATTCTGAATATCCTTTTGCCTGTAAGCTTGAACGATGCAACCTGTGCTATGACAGAAAAAGTCTCTATCACAAAGATCCCGCCGACTACCGCAAGGGCGATCTCATGCTTTGTGATTACCGCAAGCGTGCCGAGCGCTCCACCCAGGCCCAACGAGCCGACATCTCCCATGAAGACATCGGCAGGATACGCATTAAACCAGAGAAACCCAAGCGCAGCGCCTAACATGGCGCCGCAAAATACGGTCAGTTCTCCTGTGCCGGGCAGGAAATAGACACCCAGATACTGCGAGAACTTCGCGTTCCCGGAGATGTAGACCAGCAGCATGTTGGCAAGGGCCGCAATGCCGACCAGGCCGATAGCAAGACCGTCTATGCCGTCTGTAAGATTCACGGCATTTGACGATCCGACGATCACGAGCACGGAAAAGGGGATATAAAACCAGCCGATATCAAAGAACCATTTTTTGAAAAATGGCACGATAAGCTCGGACCGGTACGGGTCGTCCGGATTGGAATAGAGCACCAGACCGATCACCAGTGCGATGCTGATCTGCGCGCCGAACTTATACCAGGCCCTCAGTCCTTTCGGATTTTTTCGGATCACCTTGAGATAATCATCAAGCAGGCCAATTGCGCCGTATCCGATCAGCGAGATGATCATGATCCACATATACTTATTGGAAAGATCTCCCCAGCAAAAGAGTGTCACAAGCATCGCAATGAGGATAATGATCCCGCCCATGGTGGGCGTCCCTGATTTCTTGAGATGTGTCTGGGGACCGTCATTGCGGATCTGCTGGGTTATGCTGATCCTCTTAAGCCACCGTATCATGCACGGCCCTATGACCAGCGATACGACCATCGCGGTAAGGACCGCAAGTGCTGTCCTGAACGTTATGTACCGAAATACGTTCAGAGGCGAGAAATACGGCTGCAACGCAAGAAGAAGCTTATAGAGCATTGCCGGCCTCTGCCGCCACGGGCTTACCTTCTCCGGCCAGCACCTTTTCCATGCGTAAGCCCCTGGATCCCTTGATCAATACCGTGTCACCCTCGCCCGCCATGCCAAGCAGCAGAGACCGGGCCTCATCTGAATTCGCTGCCTGATGGCAGACTCCGGAAAATGCGGCTGAAGCTTTCTGCATTTCAGGGCCGACCGCGATCAGCAGGTCGACATGAAGTTCGTTCATTCTCCTTACAAGGCTCCTGTGTGCATCTTCAGCATATCTGCCGAGTTCCAGCATGTCGCCGACAACTGCAATGCTCCTTCCCTTCTTCAGTCTCACCAGTTCCTTGAGGGCCTCTTCCATGGATGAGGGGTTCGCATTATAGACATCGTTTATCACCAGCGCTCCTGAAAAGCTCCTGATCTCAAGCCGCATCGGAACCCCGGTGAAAACCTCAAGCCCCTGCCTGATCTCCTCGATGCTGATTCCCAGTTCGCAGGCTATTGATGCAGCTGCCAGGGCATTCGTTATATTGAATCTGCCGGACAGCTTCAGACTGATTTTGATCGCCCCGTCCTTCGGCGTGCAGAGTGTGAACTTCGAACCCTGCTGAGCCAACACGATATCCGTTGCAAAGAAATCAGCCTTATTGTCTATGCCGTAGGTGATGGTCTTGCCGGTAAACCCGATCATCCCCTGCATCAGGAAGCGGTCATCGCTGTTCACCGACACGGTCTTAACATGATCAAGGACCTCCAGGTCAGTGTCGCGAACTGCCTCAATACTGCCGAAGCCTTCGAGGTGGGCCTGCCCCACATTCGTGACCACTGCAAGGTCAGGCTGCACGATCCCGCAGAGCTCCCTGATATCGCCGCGCGCATTGGAACCCATCTCGAGCACAGCGAACTCCTCCTCCCCCTGCATATTCGCTACGCACAGCGGAAGACCGATATGGTTGTTGAAGTTGCCGGTAGTTTTGAGCACCCTGTGCTTTTGGGAAAGAATCGATGCGATCAGTTCCTTGGTCGTTGTCTTGCCGTTTGTCCCGGTAACGCTCACTACGGGAATATTTCTTTTTAACCGCCGGAAGCGTGCAA